>JBMFSM010000014.1:0-13866 GCA_049967555.1 Candidatus Micrarchaeia archaeon | reverse complement strand
ATACGACTGCAATTATTAGAATGGCCCAGCCATAGGTCATGAGGTATTCCATTGCAGATTGGGCTTTTGAAGAAATTTTTGCTGTGCGTTTTAGCACAATAATATGATTAAGAGAATTGTGATTTTTTGAATCTTGCAGATGTATCTTACTTGCCTTTTCCATGCTCTCAAGTATACTTTTAAAAAAAATAATTAAATACCTTTCACTAAAGCTGGCTTTGCTGCGATAATCATTTTTTATACATTCATTGTTATGACGCATTTTGCTTATCTGCTTTCGCAGAAAAATTTTTGGGGTTACTCATATTTTATGGGTAGGCCTTGGCCGGGAATCGGACCCGGTCCTAAAGGTCCACAGCCTTCCATGCGGCCATTACACCACCAAGGCCATAAGTATTATTTACAGTTATCTTATTTTATTTCTTTCTTTTACTTGGATATTTTAATATAAGAATTGCCGTAGTATATAATATTGTTGCTGCTAGAAAATCCATCGAGAGTTGCAGCATAGAACACATAGCTTAAATTTTCGTGCTGCGCCATTACACCAAAAGTTTCTAAACTGGTTGCATATCCTAGTTCATAATATGAAATAGTTATTTTATTATAATAACCAAGCAAAACTGTTATCATTGAAAGAAAAAGGATAGAGAAAAACATTGCAAAGCTAAACATCAAACCATAATACATCTAATTCCCTCTGCTCATGTAAAGACAAAACTCTTTTTCAAAATATGGAAAGCATCTTACTAATGTGCTACCCGAAATATTTCCCACAATATAATCCGTATTTGATGAAATCATTATTCCTTTTAAATTATATGTTGAGGCAAATTCACTAAGATATAATTCTAAGCATGTCGAATTGTAAGTGTTGATGCATTCACCTAGAGACAGATTGGAGTAAGCATCATAGATAAAATCATAAGCTGCTATATTCATTATGCTGAATGACCTAGCTCTTTCAGCATCAATAGTTGCATATTCTATAATTTTAATTCCTATACCAAGCACTGTTGAGATCAACAGCACTGAAGCAAGAACTTCTATAGTAGCTAATTGGGCTTTGAACATGCTATCAACTTATATAAAGTATGCTCCCCTCGTCGTATATTGTTTCATTTTTTGTATCTATATTTAGCCTTACATCTATTGTATATGAAATGGGATAAGCTGGCTTGCACATAATATAATTTTCCTTAGCGATACAGCCGTAAATCTGCTCGTAGCCTCCTTTTTCAAGATTTTCAGATGCCTTTTCATAATAATTTATAGCATTATTTATCTGAGCTAATTCTCCGCTGTTTACATAAGTCGAATTGAAAAAGCTAAGCGTGCTGTATAGATTGTTTTTTGCCTCTATATACGACTGATATAAAGTCATGTTCGCCGCGCCTTGCCCAGAAGGCCCAGATATAATATCTAAATAACCTAATGAGCCAACGCCACTGACACTAGATATGCATGCCTTTCCAACTATCTTATTGCCATATAGCACTGCAGTGCAGTTTGTACTATTGAAGCTTGAATGGAGTAACATTCCTTTGTAATATATTATTAAAGAAAAACTGTACAAAAAAGAATATTGGTTTGCATAAACATAACTTATGTTATATTGTGATATAGTTGGGGCTATACATGTCGTATACTGAAGCCCACGGTTTAAATTGTCACAGTAATAATTTATATCGTTAAAATCCCATGAATTTCTATTCATGCATTCTGAAGTAGTAGATGTGTTTTGTACTCCTGGTGGATAATAAGTGCAATGACCCCAGATGTTCAAATTATTTATATTACTACTATCTGAATAATTATATACAAGAAATTCTTTTCTATTATATATAGAGAATGAGCTTGCTGATTGATTTTGGCTTTGATTTTGGTTATTCTGATAAGCGTATGTAGATAGTTCTAAAGAGCCATAATAACTCTTTCCGCACGACGCATTGTATGATATTGTGACATTATTTTCTCCGGCAGTTTTTGGTATAATATAAACATATCCTGTGAGTATATTATAAATTTTTCCAGAAACAACATCTTTGGAAAAAGATACATCCTCAGAGCTTAAACTTATCTTTAGTAATCCATTTGGACATATTGCAACATAGTCAAGTGTGTACGAATTCCCTACTACAGTATTGAATGGCATAAAGAATGATAGATTGAATTGCCCAAAAGAATCCAATGTTGTATTTGATCTCAAATCATTCATTCCAAGATTAAGTAATTTTATATCTTGGCTGGTCCTGCTTGCATATATTCCTAAAGTAAGAAATAATAACAAAGATATGGCGCTTATGATGAGCAAGAATTCCAAGCTTGTTTGTATTTTCATCCTAACACCTTATACATTATGCCATTTATTGATACAATTCTGCAATATCCGGTGCAGTTTGAATGCAGCGAAAAATCTTTACCATATTTTCCAAATTCAAGTAAAGCCTGACTTTTTGCATATACGGATAATGAATGTAAGAGTAAGATGCAATTTTTCAGACTGGACCAAATAAGATTGAAAGAGCTTGCTAACAAAACAAAGAGAACTAAGACAAAAAGAAGCGAAGCAAGCATATCTAATGATAAAATAAAAAGTTTTAACATTTCCCCACCTTTGTAGCTACGAAGCCATTAGTAAGACCAAGTTGTATTTCACCTTGACTTATGCAAATGTCACTGCTTAAATTTGTGCTTTGAAACTTCGAATATTGCATGCATGAATATGAGACTAAAATAGAAAATAGCAAGAAAGATAGTAAAAGTGTGTATAACATTTCAAAACTAATTTGTGCTTTCATAAATTCTACCTAGAATCACATATCCTTGCTTGTTTTCTAATGAAAAATTTGCATATGTGCCATCAGGACAAAATACCCTATTCTTTACCTTTACTGTGGGGCTCAAATAAAAAGAGCCAAGGCTCGATTCGACCGAGTCATTGCTAATACTCGAATTGCACAAACCTTTTGGCGTATAAAAATAAAAATTCAAACTCTTTCTATATGCTGTAAGTTCATTTATCTTTGATATAAGAAGAAACGCCGCATATTCGTTGAGCTTATTATTTATGTAAGGTATATACCGAACAGCGAGGCTTGCCATGAGCAGCATCGCTAAGCTAGACAAGGATAAGTAAAACAGCACCTCAAGCGATATTTGCGCGTCCATATTAAGAGCTATTTGAAGCTATTGCTGACAATTCGTGGGATATTGCAGAAGAAATGCTCGTATTACTTCCGTTTACCTCTATGCTAGTGACTATTGCTTGCTTCATTTTCAATATCATAGCTAGCGCCAATACTATCACTATGCTTGCCGCCGAGAGCATCATTATATACTCTATCGAGCCCTGGCCTCTTGCACTTTTCACAACAGATATTATTCCTTTTATCTCCTCTTTCATATACTCATCTTAAATTATAGCATAAACGAATGAAGAAACTCTGAATACAGATATGGCTATAGAAGCCGGAAGAAGTATATCCAATAATATATCAAAAACCCCCTTGTCTAAATTATAGAAAGCCTTACTTATTATGAGTGCTTCAAATATGTACAAAAAAATAACCAATTCAAAAGCATTCGAAACAATCATCTTACCGCCAATTAAAGAATTTTCATTCACAATGCTTAAGCCTATACCTGCAAAAAACGGGAAGAAAAAAGAAAGTCCTATAATAGAAAGAAAAATCATGCTATTTGCTTTACCGAGTGCATATTTCTTGTACTCTTTTATTTTTTCCTCATTCCTTAACAATTCTATAGATTTTGCTTGCGCTTCCCCTGTTATTGCACCATGTAACAATACGTTGCTTATTTTTCCTTCAAGATCATCTTCTTCAACACTATTGAAAATTCCCGTCCAATACTTCTTGAAAGCCTTGTCTATTTTTTCGTGGCCCGAAAGGCTACGAAGAGTTAAGATTGCGGACCCATTCTTCATATAACTTTTTTCTGTCATGGTCAAAAGTATTTGCTGTTCTTTACTATATTTTCTTTTTATAATTAGGATGCTACCTGCAATGATAAATGGCAAAGCTAGCAAAAGCTTGCCAAGCACAAGCAGTGTGATAGCAACAACGCACATCAAGGCCTCAATTTTTGAATGCATATATAAAGCGCCTTTGAGAGAGTGTTAAGCTTATTGCATACAAGACTGGCAAGATGCAAAGGAGCATTGAAGAAAGAAATATGAAATTAGCGGCAGAAAATATAGAACTTCCAATAAAAGCCAAAATAACAAAAGACGGGGCTATTGTCGAAATAAACATGTTGATTGTAGCATCTCTCTGTAGCACAGGTTCGAGTTGCGAGGCATTTTCCTTTGCACTTTCCATATTCCTGCCAACTAACGATTCGATCCCTGAAATCTCTTCGGTACTTAAATTTAGCATTTTGAGCGTTTCAACAGATGGCCTACCTAAGGTTCTTTCACTTACTATCTCTTTTTTAACTAGTCTTTTCAGTTCTTTGTTTTTTATTTTGGGTTCTAGAATCTCAAAACCTCTGACAAGCGGTCCGCTACCGGAATATCCTAATGCAACATATAACAAATCCTTAAATCCGTCAATCAATGTGCTTTTAGTAAATATTTGCCTGATTCGTAAATAAAGTGCTGCTACCAGTAAATAAGATGAAGTAGATAATAGGATTATTGGAAATATTTCATGCATTCAAGCACCAGGATTATATTGTGTTATTTTTTTCTCCAAATCTTGGTTTGATTTTACTGCATCATTTATGAATGCTACTCTCTTGCCAAATTCATCAAAAACTTTCTTTTTGCTTATATCTTTCTGTCTCGCAAATATATCAAAAATTTTTGAATTTTCCATCTTTTCAGGATTTAGTAATCCATTTGTTGCCACTTCCTTTATCTCGACTTTGTCTATATCGTCAACAATTATACCCTCCTCTTCGCTAATCTCACCTCTGCTTAGCCATTTATATTCAAATATCTTGCCAAGCTGCCTTCTGCTCAAGCCTTTCTGCTCCATGTAAAGGGTAATATCTAGCGCACTTAATGCATTTGTTTCAACACCCATTGGTCTTATCATAAGCCTCTTCAATATATCCAAACCTCCCTCATTGCTATGCATAGTAGTAATAAATGGTATGCCGAGGTTTGATCCTGAAAATACCTCTTTTGCTTCCTCCCCTCTTATTTCTCCTATTATAATGCGATCTGGTCTCATCCTTAATGCATTTACCACCTGCTGTTGGGATGTAAAGTTTTTCTTTGAACTGTATAACGATACTATATTATAGCTTGCGAAAGGCTGCAATTCATTTGTCTCTTCTTCAATCGTAATTACTTTCAAATAGCGCGGTACTAATGAAATAAGAGACGCAAGCAGAGTTGTTTTGCCACTTGCAGGAGCACCAGAAATTATTATATTTGCCTTTGAATCTATTGCAAGCCAAATATATGCAAGTACCTCTGGCGAAACAGTGCCATTTTCTATTAGCTTGATCATATTAAATTCTTTCCTACCTCCTATTCTTATGGATGTGCAAGCCCCAGCATGTGCATAAGGTTTTATCTGAGCATGCACCCTCATCTCCCCTATTTGTGCGTCTATTATTGGATTATTATTATTGAGTTCTTTTTCAGCAAAATAAAGAAGCTTGTTTATTGCTCTTCTGAATTCTATTTCGTTTATGTATGAAAGGTTTGTCTTGCATCTTCCATATTTTGTATTATAAATAATGATTTCTGCTGTAGGAGAATTCACTTCTATCTCTTCTATATTTTTCTTGTCCTCCAAAAGCAAACTTATAGCACCATAGCCGACCACGTCATTAGCAACAAGATGTGATAATAAAAACGCCCTGTTTTCAGGAAGATTTTGTTTCAGAAATTCATAAGCCGTATTTCTTGCAGTTTCTAGTGACGTTGGGGTAAACAGATCAATATTATTTCCTTCAACAAACTTCAAGCCAACCTTGGCTTTTGCAATTGCAGCAAGTTTAATCTCGTCAGCTCCAAGTTTCTTGTAACCATGTGCATAATTGTAAAAATAAGCCCCATTTAACCTTGTTACTGACCTTTGGATTGGAAATTCTAGTATCTCTTCAACATTTCCACCTTTACTTTCTCCGAGCGCCACGCTGATCGGCATCTCTAATGTGTTATTCTCTGCTTTTTTTCTTAGTAAAAACATATAATCATCATAATATATCTTGTTACTTAAAAGTTTACTTAAGTAAATACAAATATATTATTGTATAAAAACATTTAAATAGATTCCGCTAAGCTTATACATAAATTTTCAAAAAATCAAATTGTATATATTTATAAAGGTTATTATACAAATAAATATAATGTTGTCAAGAGGGCTTGAGCGCATGAAAGAAAAAGATGAAATCTGGCTCATAAGAAAGTTGCTAAGTCGGCCTAATTATGCTGTTTTAAAACTTCTTATAGAAAAATCTCCAAGGACAACCCATGAGCTCTATTCTGTACTTGGCAAAAAATTTACAAGAAAAACACTTATAATTACATTGAGGGAGCTTTCAATGGATTTAAGTATATTACAGCCTACTCATATAAGGACAGAGCGAGGGTATGGATTAGGTTATAACATAAACCCAAAGCTTAAAGAAGTAATAAAAAGTATCGATAAGTTTGAAAAGACTGCAGAAACATTGACAAATATAAAACAATAGAACTGCTTGTCCTAGTGTTATCATGTTTACAAAAAAAGCCTGCTATTTAAAAGAAATTATTAAAGAGACACCTGATGTAAACATTTTCAGATTTGAAAGTATCGATGGTAGTGCATTTGATTTTAGCCCTGGTATGTTTATAATGCTTTACTACAAAGCAAATACACCGGAAGAAATAGGTAGGGCTTATTCTATAGCATCTGTACCTGGTGAAAGCTTAATTGAGCTCACAATAAGCATGGTCCACGGCAAGCTCACATCAAAGCTTGAGGAGGCACATGTTGGTGATATTTATCATATCTCCGGCCCTTATGGCCAGTTTAAATTCGATCCTACTAAAAACAGCAAAGTGTTTTTTGTTTCAGGAGGCACAGGTTTGGCACCATTTTTGTCAATGCTCAGATATATAAAAAATAAGAAATTAAATATCGATGCAGTATTGCTATATAGTGTAAGATACCCTAATGAGATTATAAGAAAAGAAGAGCTTGAAGATTTGGAAAAGAATATCAAACTTAAGCTCATAGTTACAGTAACAAGGTATAAGCCTGGAGATCCATGGGACGGTGAAACGGGTCATATAAATGAGGAAATGGTAAAAAAAGAAGTACAGGATTTTGCCGAGAGAGACATATACATATGTGGTCCACCAACGTTTGTCAATGCCATGGAACTGGTCTTTAAAAATCTTGGTATTGATAAATCAAAAATAATGGCAGAGATGTGGGGTTAGTTGCTCTTTTCAGATATATAAAGAAGAATAGCTTTTTCTACGAGGAGTTTGTTTTGTGCCTGCTTCCACACTATACTCTGCGGCCCATCTATCACTTCGCTCGTTATCTCTTCGCCCCTATGTGCCGGAAGGCAGTGCATAACCACGGCATTCTTTTTTGCATAGCTTAAAAGTTCTTCATTCACTTGGTACTGTGCAAAAAGATTTCTTCTTTTTTCCATTTCATTTTCCTGTCCCATGCTTACAAATGTATCTGTATATATTATATCTGCCTCAGAAACCCCTTCTTTTATATTGTTATATACATCAACCTTGCTGTACTCTCTAGCTTTTGAATAATATATAATATTTGGGGCATAATTTTTCGGCCCTACAAGTGCAATCTCAAGCCCAAGCTTTGCGCCGCCAAGCATAATGGAATTGGCAGTATTTGCCGCTATATCTCCAACAAAAGCAAGTTTAAGTCCCTTGAGCTTTCTTTTTGTCTGCTGTATTGTGTATAGGTCGCTCAGAGCTTGGCAAGGATGCTCCATATCTGTAAGGGCATTTATTATCGGAACTGACGCGCTTTCAGCAAGCTTAATCAAGTCGCTTTGCTTATAAAGTCTTGCGATTATAAAATCAACATATCTGCTTAGTACTTTGGACGTATCTGATAAGCTTTCACCTCTAGATAACTGCGATGTTGTGCTGTCTATGTATATAGAATGGCCACCAAGCTGAGCCATTGCAACTTCAAAAGAAATTCTGGTCCTTGTTGATGGTTTTTCAAAAAAAAGCACCGCAACAGCGTCTTTCTTCAGTGCAATTTCTGTTTTTTCCTGTTTGACTTTGTCTGCAATATCAAATATCTCGAGCATTTCTTCTTTTGACAAATCGGCCATGCTTAATAAATTCATCATTATCAGCCAAATATCGAGCCAAAGCCTTCATCAACCCCTTTTCTTTCGTTTTCAATAAACATGCTTACCTTTGTTTCTAAATCAGGGGGTGCCCTTTCCATACCCTCTATACTCTTAAGCTTTATTTCTGCTTTGCGCAAGAAATCCTCCTGGGCATTTAAAAATAGATAGCATTTTGATGAATCTAGATTTATAGAGCCACCATCTCTGAGTTCATAATCTTGCCTTGCAAATATCACATTTGCCAATTCATCCTCTCTTAACTTTTCTATGTCTTCTTTGCTAAGTTTTGGATCTAAATATGGATCATATGCTAGCATCTCTTTAAGTTTCTCCTTCTTCTCTATTGGAAAAATGTAAACTCGTGCTGGCATGTCATTCACTTTACAAGCTTTGCATTTACGAAGCCTTCCCTACCTGGTCTATTTAATACTACAGCACGGCCCAATTCTGTGTCTATTATAGTGCCTTTGGTTATTATATTAAGCCTAGCAAAGTTTCTATTGTCTTTTGATTCAACTACTCCTTTTATTTTCGCTTTTTTGTACGCTTTGTCTACAAGTATATTTGCATAACCTGCTTTTTTTAGCTTGGTTTTGTAATTACCTCCCCTTATACGCACCTTTTTAACAATGTTATCTTCATTTTCAGCAAGCCTTGTAGCAGTAAAATAGCCACCTATTTCGTATCTTTTTTTATCTTTATTCTTTAGCTTAAGCTTGCCATTGCCAGAACTTTTCCTCTTAGACGCTCCATGAATTTGCACTCCAAACTGACTCATCAAATCACCTTTTTCACGACAAGGAAACCCACGTGCTTTAGCGGTGGGGTAAATTGTCGAACGTTAGTATTATACACGCAAATATATATATTTGTACGGTATTGACCATTTAAAAACGGGCAGAAAAGTCATAGTTTTATCAAGGCAACTTGAGGTTATTAGGTGCCGCAGCGTTCCAGTTCCAAATCTGGTATCTTTAATATCTCTGTTTTGTTTTCAACTTCTATAGCAACTATCTGATAAGTTTCGCCTTTGAAGTGTATTGCAAAGGTGTTGTCTCTATGGGCTAGCGCAACACACAAGTGGGCGGTTGCCAAAGAAGCAGGAACTATATAAGCGGCATCATGACAACCAATCATAACCACCTTAGAAGCCCACGGCTTTAGTCGTGGGCTGATGTCACTACATAAAAACCAAGCCTTCGTTTGCACCAGATCCGTCATAATTATAATATTTATAGCATATTTATGGCATACTGATTTCAGAAAATAGTTTTTTCTAAAATAATAAACATTTTGTGACTATACAGCTGGTTTTTGAGGTGTATAAGCAAATGCTTTAAATTTGAAATGTATAAATACATTAATGATAGAATTTATTGAGCTTAGAAACTGGAAAACCCATGAGGATACGAAGCTTAGCTTTGCTAAGGGGACAAGCGTCTTGATAGGTCAAATGGGCTCTGGAAAAAGCTCAGTAATGGATGCGATTTCTTACGCACTCTTCGGCACTTTTCCGTCCTTGCAACGCAGGAAAATAAATACAGTTGATTTGATAAAAAATATACCTGATCAAAAAGAATTTGCCGAGGTATTGCTTGGTTTATCTGTTGGTGGTTCTACTTATCTGATAGAAAGAAGGATAGAACGCGTTGGCAGTGCCACTGCAAAAATATCTAAAGAAGGTAAGATAATCCAAACCCAGCCACAGAGGGTAAATGAATTTGTTGAAGGGCTTCTCAGGCTTGATTATGACCTTTTCTCAAGAGCAATATATTCAGAGCAGAATAATCTGGACTATTTTTTGGATCTTCGCAGTGGGGAAAGAAAGGACACTATAGACGAGCTTTTAGGCTTAGATAAATTTGCACTTGCAGAAGACAACGCCACTAGCCTTATACATAAGATAGATGATCTTGCTGAGCAGCAAGAAAGCGCAGCCGGGTCTTTCGATAGAGCAAAGCTTGAAGAGCAGATAAATGATGAAAAAAATAAACTTAGTGGGCTGAAAAAAGAAGCAGAAACCCTAAACGAAAAGCAGGTTGCGTTGAATGAAAAAATAAAATCCCTCAGTGCTGAATACAAGAGAATACAAGAGAAAAATTATAGAAAGATAAACCTTGAAAAGGAACTTGAAAGCAATGAAGCAAGGGTTGGATTTGTTGAAAGGGAAGCAAAAAAAATAGAGGAAATGAACATTTCAAAAGCAGATTTGGAATCTAAAATAACTGAGCTCTCAAAAAATATTGCTAAGAATATCGAAGAGGAAAAAGTGTTTGAGTCTAAAGAGAGAGAAAGCAATAGATTTTCTGCCACGCTTGAAAGCGAAATCAAAAAAATGGAAGAAGACAAAGCCGAAAGAGATAGAATAATGAAAAGTATCGGAGATAAAAAGATAGATGCTTATAAGCAAAAATACGAAAATACAGAGAAAGAAATTGAGAATTATGAAAAGGTGCTTGCAGCTGCAATGGCAAAAAAAGAGGAGATTGAGAAATATATAGGTGACCTTTCGCAGCACATAAGCAAGTGCCCAGTATGTGAAAGAGAGCTAGATAATACCCTTAGGCTAAGATTGCTCGAAGAAAAGAAAAATGCAATTGAAAGCGCGGAAAGAGAGATAAGCAATCTATCTAAGAATGTTACAGACGCTAGGAAATTGGCAAAGAGCCTAAGCAACGAGCTCAATGCACTTATGCTTGCTGATGAAAGGCTCAAGAAATATTCTGGGCTCGAAGAAAAGCTTGCCAAGGCAACTGAAGAGCTTAAGAAAGTTAATGCAATTGTTGCTTCTGCAAAAGAGAATACATGCAAAATAAGGAAGGAGATAGAATCAAGCACAAAAGAACTGGCAAGGCTTGAGAGCATTAGAAGGGAATTGGACAAGCTAGAGGCTTATAAGAAAGAGCTTGATGAGCTAAGGGAAAAAGTTCAGAAGTCGCGCGCTGAGCTTGAGAGGCTCAAAAAAGAGGTAAGCGAGGATCTGTTAGACGCAAAGCAAAAAGAGTTTACTAGCGCGAGCTCCGAACTGAGTGCTGTTGCGGCAAGGCTCTCAAACACTCTGCAAAGTATAAATGAAAAGGAAAAAGAGCTTAGCGAAAAGGTGGATATCTTAAAGCATGTCGATGATCTGCTCAAAGATGCGGAAAACAAGAAAAAAACAGCAGAGGAGCTAAAAAAATATAAAAACGCCTTGTCTGAAACGCAAGGCTTTCTCAGGTCAAAACTGATAAATTCGATAAATGAAATAATGAGTGAAATATGGCCAGAGCTTTATCCGTATGGTGATTATATTGATATACGGCTCAATGCAAGCAAAGAGGACTATGTGCTAGAAGTGAAAATATTAAAAAATAACACAGAGGAATGGAAACCTGTTGAAAACATAGCAAGCGGCGGTGAGAGGAGTATAGCTTGCCTTGCAATGCGTGTTGCATTTGCGCTTGTACTTGTACCAAATCTTAAATGGCTTATATTAGACGAACCAACGCACAATATAGACGAGCAAGGCATAACAAAATTTGTCCGCGTATTTAATGAAACATTGCCAAGGATTGTAGAGCAAGTTTTCCTTATAACCCATGATGAGGTGTTGAAACAAGCTTCAAGCTCAAAAACTTATCTTTTGAGTAGGGACAAGGCATCGCATGGAAGCACAGTGGTAGAAGAAATTTAGCAAATTATTTTTTAATTGCTGAAAGTACATAATTTAGAAACTCTTCTTCAGGAAGTGCGCCTTCGAACGATACGGTATCATTTATAACTATTTTTGGTACAGCCATAACACCGTACTGGTTTGCCATGTCATAAAACTCCATTGCTTCTATCATAGTCCCTTTTATTTTGTCGTTTTCAAGCGCAAATTGGTGTGCTGTCCTTACTGCTCTTGGGCAGTATGGGCATGTCGGAGTGACAAATACTTTTATATCCACCGGCTCTTTTACTTTAGCAAGTTTTTCTCTTATATCCTCTGGAAGCTTCGTTTTGCCATTAGAAGCATCTATTATATCTTCAAGGAGCGCAGAAAATTCGTGCCCAGCAGGCATTCCTAAATAATATATATTGTATATTTTCTTACCGCCTATAACAAGTGCTGGAGTTTTATCTACTCCAAGAAACTTTGCTTCTTTTAGGTTTTTGTTTATATCATATACTGTCAGTTTTATGTTCTTGCTTGTGTTTGCAAGCTCCTTTAATAATGCTGTAGTATCATTGCAATACTGACATTTGTCTTGCGAATCAACAAACAGCATCAAGTTTGCCTCGCCATTAAGATTTTTCTCAAAAAGGTCACTTATATATTTTAAATCTTTTTCGCTTAGGAAGGTCATGATATCACCACAATAATCTTAAAACTATATTTTTGCAAGGAAACTATTATAACCTTTTCTACACGCGTAGCGACATTTCTATCTGCAAATCTGTTTGCAAGAGGTCAACTTTCTATATAAAAGCAACCTGCTTTATATATATCCTAGCCCAAAATCTTCCCCTTCCTCGTTGCTTTTCTTTCCGAAGATCGAGGGGCTTGAAACTCCAGTGAAAATAGCTATAACTTCGACTTTTCCTTGGTAATCATTATCAAGTCTGGCACCCCATGTCACATTTGCGTTTGGAGATACAGATTCTGTGAGTTTTGAACCTATTTCGTTTGCATCACCAAGCGTCAAGTCTGGGCCACCAGTAATATGCAACAAAGCTCCTGTTGCCCCTTCATAATTCACATCGAGCAGCTTGTTTTTCAATGTGTCCTTCACAACATCATTCACCTTATCTGGTCCTTGCGCTGTGCCAACACTTATCATTGAAAGCCCCCCACCATTCATAATTGTACGAACATCAGCAAAATCCAAATTTATCATGCTTGGTTGTGTTATTGCCTCTGTTATGCCCCTAACTGCCCTTGCAGTAATTTCATCAGCAAGCAAGAATGCTTGTTCCAATGCAAGATTTGGGTAGAGTGAAACAAGCTTTTGATTATCTATAACTATCAATGTATCTACATTTTGCCTTAATTTTTCAATACCTTTCTTTGCCACATCAAACCTCACTTTTTCTAGAGAAAAAGGTATTGTAACTATACCAACCACTACAGCCCCATTTTCCTTAGCAACTCTTGCAACAACCGGGGCAGCACCCGTGCCCGTTCCCCCGCCCATTCCAGCGCATAGAAAAAGCATGTTTGTATCCTTAAGCAAAAGATCAATATCTCCCCTACTCAATTCAGCCGACTTTTCGCCAATTTCTGGAAAGCCACCAGCTCCAAGTCCGTGTGTAAGCGAATAACCTATGGCCAATTTTTTTATCGTAGGATTAAGCATATTCAGGTGCTTGGAATCTGTATTGAAAGCATATAAGCTTGCCCCTTTTATATCGAGGGTGCTAAGCCTGTTTACTGTATTGTTTCCACCTCCGCCAACGCCAACAACAGCTATTCTTGGCTTGAAAATATCGCTCTCATCCACCCCTTTCATTGCAGCATTAAAAAGATTATCCATAAATACACCAACAATAATATATATCTAATAAATAAAATAAAATACTTTTCTATAATTGGTA
>JBMFSM010000013.1:0-14472 GCA_049967555.1 Candidatus Micrarchaeia archaeon | reverse complement strand
GTAAAAAATTGTTGAAAAAAACAGTGGAAGAGGCAAAAAGGATAGGCATAAGTGAAATCTTTGCAGAAGTATACAGTAAAAATAAAGCCTTGCATTTCTTCATGAAAAATGGATTTGGCAAGTTTGACATTGATAATATAAAAAATACATGGAAAAATGATATTGTGCTTTTGAAACTTGTTACGAATTAGGCACTGAATAATTTGCTATTAGGTGACCACCGATTTGTGTTATATAAAAATCTTCTGAATAACTCGCTTTTGGCGATGTATATAAAATTTTCCAAACATTTGTATAGTTCTTTCCTAATATAGAAGCATTTTTGTAGAATGTGGCACTTGTAGAAATATTTGAAAAACCAAACCTGTTAATATAATTTTGCGCCGCAACAAAAGAATATACTCTAGTTATAGCTGCAGGATAAGAAGCTAGTATATAATTAGAATTATTTGAAAAGCCATCTATAATACAATTATTTGTATAATTATTCTCTAAAGTTGGCACAAATCTATATCTTGGATAATCGAAAGAAACTGAATAAAAGTTAGGGCAAGGTGAAGTTGCATTGGCTATTATAGTAAATGAAATGTGCCAACTCCCGGCAAACTGCGAGGGTGTTACATTTGTTACATTCACCACCAGACTGGGATTTGAATTTTTTATATCGCTCAGCACAAGGCTTACCGCTTGCTCTTTTGTAATCTCGCTAGATACCCCGTAATGTGCAATCAAATAATATATAGCAAACAGTACTATTATGAGCAAGACAACCGCGATTACGCTCCTAGACAATAGATCCATAGTAAAATATTAACTATAAACATATAAAAATAGTATTATTACCAAAGCTTTTTTACTCTACCAGCAGGTTTACCTTTTATGGCCTCATCTATTGAATATTTTTTGACAATCATCACCTTGAGCTTCTCCACGTCATCGAAATTTTTCTCTTTTGCAAGCCTCTCAGCCTGGTTGAACTTGTTGGAATAAGAATTGTAGGCAGTTATCGCGGAAACAAGCGCATCGCGTTCGTGGAGATTTGAAAAGTTTAAGCCTTCGCTCATTTTCTTCTTTTTCTCAACACTTATGTCTGCTTTGGGTAAGTATATCTGTGTGCCGAATATCGCTGCGAGCTTCTTGACCATATTGTCTGAATTTTTCTTATCGAAACTCACCAATACTGGAGTGCCGTACTTCTCTATAGTTTCTACGAACCACATGAGCCCAGCAAGCTTTTTTGAAGTCAAGCAAAGAATATTCCCATCTAGGCTCATGCACGCTAAGGCAGATGTTTTCCCAGGATCTATTCCTACTATTATGTTCACACATTCATCTGAAGCAAAACACACTACTTGCAGAGTGTTGAATTAGAAACGCAAACACCATTCGAAACGGTTTCAGGAAGCGTGAGATATTTGCAATTAACAACCACAGAAGGGGTTGATGTGATATTATAGTATTCAGCAAGCATTGTTTGCACATTGATGAGATTTGAAGAGTTTATTATGCACGAATCTAAAAGACTCATATTAAGTCTCGATATTTTTGCTATTGAATAAAGAGTCTGGTTACTTATATAGTTGTTTGAATATATTGCGTTCAGATTGATTATAAAATTTGTAAAGTTGCTTTGCTGTGATGCACAAAGTAGGTATTTGCCAAGCAATTCTGCATTTGTTGCACCGTATTTTGAAGAGAAAATGTTTGTATATGGGCCAAACAATATTTTTATTGATATATTTACATTGTTTCCAAATTCATGCTGAAGTTTAGGTATATACTCCAGGCTATAAATTGAACCAGGCGCATACGGGTCTATGAACCAAAAAATATTAACAGGATTTTTTTGCACACACGCAAACTTGTTGGGTATATTCAAAACACCTAGATATATCGCCTTATAATTAAGCACTCTGCGTGGCGAAAATGTTTGAATAAATGCACGGGCGAGTGTAAGGTTTGAATCATATATCACAAATGATGCATCAAAAGTGCTGTTAGATAGAGGATCTTGTACTGGAACAGAGACAAACCATTCTTTTGAAGAGGGCATGTATGATGCATTAAAAGAGAGAGTATTTGAATAAAATGGGAGATAAACTCCTAGAGAGCTGTTCGTATTTATATAGTTGTAGCTTGCAATGACCCTTTCTGTATAGTTTATTACTTCGGCAACGGAGTGTATAGGACTGCTTGCATTAGCTATGCTGGTGCTGTTCGGAGTCTGTATTGTGCAATTTGTCTGATTCGGTATTACTTGCAGCTTTGAATAAGATATCACAACAACCAAAATCAGAAGTATCGAAACAAGCACTATTAATGCTACATGTATATTGTCCAACCCACCTAACTTACCTATTGGTCTTATAACAATTTGCGGTTCTTTTTCTTTTTTAGCCATACAAACCACTGCATTACGGGCCTGACGGGATTTTCATATATATTTTGAACCCGTGACCATCACCTTAGGACGGTGCCGCTCTGTCCAAGCTGAGCTACAGGCCCTTATATTTTCATGACAGCATCCCAACCATAAACTGTGTGGGTTTCCAAAATGGCAACAAAATATGATCAATATGGAACAAAAAAAGATATATATCTTTGCAGCAAAATCGAATTATACGTCGGAGCGGGCAGTCTTTAAAGTTTTTCAAGAGGAATTATTCCAAGAAGTAGGAGCATGTTTTTAAGAACCTGCCTCGTTGATCTAACTATAGAAAGTCTAAGCCCCACAGCATCACCTTTTAGCACTGGCATAGTTTCGTAGAAGCTGCTAAACAGCGAAGAAAGCTCAAGAAGATAATCCGCTATCAGGTTTGGCCTAAGCTCGATGCATGCTTTTTCTACATAATCTGGCGCTGAACCAAGAAGCTTTATAAGATTGAAATCTATTCCGCGCGTAAGCTTTGAATAATCTATGTTGAAAACAGCCTCGCCTGCCTTCTCTAATATTTTTGAAGCCCTAGCGTAAGTATACATGCAATATGGTCCGGAATTTGAATCGAAGCTCAGCGCCTTTTCCCATGAGAATATTGTTTTTTTCTCTGGTGAAGATTTAAGGAATTCGAATTTTATTGCGCCTAGTGCAACCTCTTTTGAAACTCTTTCAGCTTCTTCGCTGGGCAAATCCTTTGTGAAGGTCATGGCCTTGGCTTTAACTTCGCTTAGCAGGTCATCAGCAGTATAATTTCTGTCAGAGCCTATCCAGCCTCCACTCCTGCCCTGCAGGCTTCCAGACTCAAGCTTCACCTCACCATATGAAAGATGTATTAGATTCTTAGCTTTTTCTTCGTGCCCAAGCAGCGAGAGGAAAGCTTTGAGCATCAACTGCTCATGCTGCTGCGCAGAGCCTATTATGTTTATCACTATATCTGCATTTCCAAAGAGCATATCTTTTCCGTGCGGTGAGGTAGTATATAAGATTTCTCCATTTGGTTGCTTGATGAATTCTGTAAATTTGAAATCTCCTTTAATTATGCCGAATTTCCACATATGAAAAGCTAGATCCTTTGCGAAGTATGTCGCAGTGCCGTTGCTTCTTACTATGACTTTTGTATTTTCTTCGAGATTTTTAAGCTCGTTGAATACATTTCCAAGCTTTTCAAGATTTGCGACGAGGCAATTTGCATAGTCCCCTGAAGAAGGTTTTTCAACCACGCCACACGCCTTTGCAAGATCTAGTGTTTTGTCAAGCAACCCCGCCCCTAAGATATCGCTCTCCCATGCCAAAATGTTATGGTAGCACCTGTAGTTAAATGCAGTCTCATATTGCGCTTTCACACATGCCTCTGCAAATTCCCTGCAAAGTTTTGACTCACTTGAGGATGGATTTTCAATTTTTTTTAGAAGCCCATTTATTTCACTTGAGATGTTTTTCTCCTCCATCATATTGTTTACTTTTACATACTCTTCTCCTACCCACTGGTCGAATTTTTTGTCTGGCTTATCCTTCAGGTTTGTATATCCCCAAAAGCTTTCCGCAACCTGCAAACCCAGATCATCTATATAATTCTCCCTTTCAACAATGTATGAACAGAAAGAAAATATGCGTGCAACAGAATCTCCAAGGAGTGCATTCTTTAGGTGACCTATATGCCATGGCTTATTTGGATTGACGCTCGGATACTCGATTATTACCTTTTTGCCCTTGCCTATTTCAGACCTGCCATAATCGTCTTTTAGATTTGCAATACTTTCTATGACAAGCTTCGCATACTCAGTTTCATTTACAAATGCGTTCAAATAGCCTCCAAACTCATTGACTTCTTTTATATATTTCCCTTTTTTTATGTGATTGATAAGCTCCTTGGCAAAAACGTGGGGCGGCATTTTTTTCTCGCGTGAGATTCTGAACGCAATGGATGAGCTCAAATCTCCATATTCTTCTTTTGGAATTGAGAGCGTAGGGATTATTTCTTTTTTCTCAAGCTCTATGCCCAACTCTTTTGCTGCATTTATAATAAGAGAGATAAATTCGCTTTTAAGGCTAGCATAAGGGTTCAAGTAACCACCATGTCAAATTCTTTCAATACTTCAGGTATATGCTCAGCGATATCCCTTGCGATAATGTGGTTCCCTTTCTTAATGTTAAGGAGCTCGCCGATTTTAGAATGTAGATACGCCCCCGCAGCAGCAGCCTCAAATAAATCCGAGCCCGAAGCAGCGAAGCCAGCTATTATGCCCGAAAGCACATCGCCAGACCCCATCGTGGCTAGATTTGGAGTGCTTGCCCTGTTTATTTTTATCTTGCTGTTGCTCGCTATTACTGTATTGTGGCCTTTTAGCAATACTGTGATGCCTTTAAGCTCTGCAATTCGTTTGGCAGCTATTGTTCTTTCATACAGCGTAGAAGCGCTTTCGTGCTCAAGCTTTATTCCTGAAAAAGTATAAAATTCAGCATCATGTGGCACTATGAGAAGCGAACCGGGCTTGCCTTTCGCAACTATATCTTTTATTGCAATTATCCCGTCAGCATCCACAATTATTTTCTTGCCAACTGAGAGAGCATAAGAGACAATCTTTCTGCATGCCTGCTGCGCTTGAATATTTTTTGATATACCCATACCTATTGCTATTGCATTTGCCCGGTCTATTTCATTCATCAATGATTTAGAAAATGTTATAAAATTCTTTCCAAGGGGCTTTACTATCTGGTTTTGCGATATTGACCTTACTGCATTTGTTATTGATTGCGGAGTAAACAGAATTGAGTACCCAGCCCCAGAGCGCAAAGCAATTGTGGCACTAGCAGAGATGAGCGAGTGGACAGGGGCGCTGTGATAGATACTGCTCCCCCCTATTATAAGCGCAATACCCCTATCTCTCTTGTTGACGTATGCATTTGTTGGTTTAGAAGCAAGATAGAGGTCCCCCGGGCCTGTAAAAAGTTCTGCATCGAGAGGGATACCGATATCTTTAACAATGACATTTTTGAGGCCCTTTGCCACTGTCTTTTCATTGTGAAATGTTACAGTATAATTGGCATTTACACATGTCTTGCTGCCAATTCCTGTTGGGAGGTCTATTGCAACTACTTTCTTGCCTGAAGAATTAATTTTTTCTACTGCATCCTTGAATATGCCTTTGAGTTCGCCCCTAAATCCAGTACCGAAGATCGCGTCTATTATTAGATCGCTCTCTTTTATAGAAAGGTCTATCTCGTGCGCATCCATTTCGTCGTAATAAGAGAGCTTTACAAATGGTGTAGAAGAGATATATGAAAAATTTAAAAGCGCAGGATCTGACTTTATCTCTCTTCCAACCACTATAATTTTTATTTCGTAAGAGCTACCAAGCATGCGTGCAGCTGCAAATCCATCGCCACCGTTGTTGCCAGTACCACAAAAGAAAAGAAGCTTTTTTGCCTGCTTAAATTTTTCAGAGATGAAATGGGCTATCGAAGAGCCCGCATTCTCCATGAGCTGCTGTGAAGATATGCCAAGCATAGAGCAGTTAAGCTCAAGCGCATACATTTCCTCAGCCGATAACGCTTCTTTTTTAGCAAACTTTTTTAGACTTTGCATAATTATTATCTTATGTGAATTAGTATTCCAACCATAAACTGTGTGGGTTTCCAAAATGGCAACAAAATATGATCAATATGGAACAAAAAAAGATATATATCTTTGCAGCAAAATCGAATTATACGTCGGAACACGCTGAAATCTACGTTCAGGGATGGAGTATAAAGCTTCAATGGAAAGCAGTTCTTGACAAACTGGAAATGTATCAAGTGGCAACAATGCGTCAAGTGGCAACAAGGTATAAAGGCAATAATCCAACTAATATAGATTTGCCAAACCAGATACATCAAGAGCCTGGATCACGAGCAGGCAAGGTGAATAAATTTTCTTTATTGTTCGCTTTCACCCCATACAAAGAATGCTGGATTCCAGATTTATACTGCTAAAATTTTTTGGTGATGTTATACCCAAGGTTTATAAGCAGAAAAATGGCAAATATGTAATATACCTACCTTACGAAGTTGTAAATGCACTCAACCTTAAAGAAAACGACGAGCTTGATTTCTTCAAGTTTGGCAACAACTCTTTTATAATGGCAAAAAAGGAGGATATTGCTACGCTGCTGAGCAGAGGCAACAGCGCAAACGTCCAAGGGCAAAGCATAAATTCTGCAGAAGGGTTAAGCAATAAAGAGCTGGATGTGCTAAAAAAACTTGATACGCTGCGCTACAATATGAGAAGCAAGCAAAATGTTGACAAGATGCTTAATAATGAAGAGAGAATGGTACTCAATGGACTTATAAATAAAAATATAGTAAAGCTCTTTTCAAAAGAGAATGGAAAGCCCGAACTTTATAGCATATCTAAAGAGGTTTATGACAAATTTTTAATGAGAAATAAAGCGGCTAAATCTGTAGATAAGCAAGAAAACAGCATAAATTATACTATTCAAGATATGCATAAAGCTGAAGGGTATGGATTGGAGCATGAAAGTATAAAGAGGCTGGAAGAAAAAGGGTATATAGTAGTACAGACAGAAGCGGAGGCCGCAAGTATTTCGCTCGCACTTGAAGAAAGCATAAGACAAGGGTCTGTTATTGGAATAAGGGCCTTCAATAAAAAATTTTACATTATGCTTAGGCCTTTTTTTGAGAAATATAGCTCAAAAATAATTAAGATGCTTGAAGGAGGAGAGGCAAAGGTAGATGATATCGCGAATAGAATTGGGATAGATAGCGATGCAACAAGGGGAATTCTGTACCTTCTTGCAGAAAACGGCGACGTGAGTGAAAAGAAAAGAGACCTGTTTGTTTTGATATGATCGCTTATGCGCCCTCAATGGACAAACATAAAGTGGTCAAATATCAATATAATTATTGCAATCAGAGCCACTAGTATTAATACCAACTTAGCACTAATCTTTGGTCCTTTTTCTGGGGCATCATAAAAGCTCAATATACCTGCTTGCGTTTGCGGTGTTCCTAGTGTTGCCATAACATCAACCAATCTGACAGTTAAACCCACGCACTTCGGCGGAGGCTTACATATATATTAACCTGATTAATTCTTATATTTTAGCAATCTTGCCTGTTGGTTATCCGACAAAGGTAGGCCTCTTTGAAAGAAGCATTGGAAGAGAATTGTCGCTTTTCGGCATCCCTTCGCATTTCCTATTTATCTCTTCGGCTAGCTCGTTCATGCTAATCTCTTTCTTGTTCTTTTCTGATCTGAACCTTACTGAAAGCTTGTTGCTGCTTATCTCTTTGTCTCCAACTATGCATATGTATGGTATCCAACTCTGCTCTGCATTAAGCACCTTTTTGTCAAGAGTATTTGCCGTATCATCGACATCCACTCTTATGCCCATCCCCTTAAGCTTTTTTGCCATCTCTATGCATTTTTCAACATGTTTATCAGAGATTGGGAGAAGTCTTGCTTGTATTGGCGAGATCCAAAGAGGCAATGAAGGTACAATGCCTTTTTTCTCGTCGATTGCTGCAAATTCCAGCAAAGCGTATATTACTCTCTCTATTGCGCCGCTTGGCGAGCAATGAAGCAATATAGGATACTCTTTCTTGCCCTCTTTATCTACGTAGGCTATATCATATCTCTTTCCATTTTCATGATCCACCTGAACTGTTGACAATGCCGTTGCTTTGTCCATGGTGTCTATTATATTAAATTCGAACTTCGGATCGAAGTAAGCGTACCTAAAGTCCCACATTTCTATAAGTGCTGGCTTCTTCAACATGTCCTTAACTATGCTCTTTATGAAATCCTCATTCTCTTCCCAAAATCCTTTAGTAAATCTTATTGCAGCCTCATACTTCTCATAGCCAATGCCTATGCCTGAAAGTATCTCTTGGCTAAATTTGAATTGGTTTTTGAACTCTGCTTTTGCCTGCTCAAGATCTGTGCAAAGAGTGTGCATATCCGGCATAGTAAAGCTTCTTAGCCTTTTTAAGCCCATGACCTCTCCGCTCTTTTCCCTCCTGAAGCTATACCTGGTGAGCTCATAAAACTTGAAAGGAAGCTGCTTATATGATATTGTGGCGTCATGCATTATTAGGAACTGCCCAAAATCAGCAGAAAATCTAAGGAAAAAGTCCTTATCGTCTGATTTTACTATATAGTGCCTAGCTGGGAATCTACGAAGATATTCTTTTAGCGCTGGATGCCCGTAATCATACATTATTGGAGTCTCAAGCTCTACTGCTCCATATTCAATCACTTTTTTTGTCACATATTGCTCAAGGAGCGATTTTATAAGGCGACCGTTTGGATAATACCTCATGTTCCCAGAATCTGAACCCGATTCATAGTCTACGAGCTCAAGCCTGCGCATAAGCTTTACGTGAGCAGGGACTTGCTGGTAAGCCCTGACTTTGCTCATCTCATATGATGCAAATTTCTTGAGATTTTCGTGGCCAGCAAAATCAAAATCTTTCACACTGACAAGCTTTCCGTGTTCATCGAGTATATACCATGTTGATATGACTTTGTCCTCTTGCTTGAGCGCCTCCTCTTCTTGCTTAAGCAAACCTTCCTTCTTCGCATCTTGCTCTTTCTTCTCACTCACAGAGCCATATGTTTTTGACTGCTCTGCCAGAGGATGGCCTTTGATATCAAGAGAAAGGCTCTTATTCCAACCAAACGGGGCGGAAACAAGTTCTATGTTTTTAGGCACATCTTCGCGCATCTTTTCCAAAATTGCAAGGGCCTTTTGGGGCTCTTCTAGATTATTGCTCAGATGCGCAAAAGGATAAATTACAAGCTTGTTTCTCTTTGTCTGCTTCATGAAATTTAGTGCGTTGTCTATTGCCTCCTTCGCAGTTTGTTCAGTATCACCCTTTTCTATAGATACAAGGAGTACAAGCGCATCATCAATCTCCTTTTCTTTTATATCACTCTTCTCGAAAACTTTAGATTCTGGCTCTATAAGCTTGTATTTGATACTGTTTACATCGAGTTGTAAGATTTTCATGTAATATCCTCCGCCGATAAATGGTGCATTAGCAGCATCCCAACCATAAACTGTGTGGGTTTCCAAAATGGCAACAAAATATGGTTGATATAGAACAAAAAAATATATATACATTTGCAAAAAAGTGCACTAAAAAGATTGAATTCCCGTCTGCAATGCTAGTGCTTTCTAGTTTTTTGCTTGGCTCTCTTCACAGTCTTCACAGGTTTCATGTAGATATAGAGCAATAGAAACATAGCAATAGTGAATATTAAAGATAAAACAAAAGAAATTAGTTTATAGGAGCTTAATTTTTCAAGCTCGATAGTTGCTATTTTTCTGGCTTTTAATGCATAAGCCACTGCCGTATTAGGCGAGGTTAAATAGAGCTTAGAAGCGTTGTTTACATAGACATATGCTTGGCTCAGATCTGGATAAAATATAAGATAGCCGCTTTCGTTAACCTTATTCAGGTAGGAAATTGTAGAATTTATTGTAGCATTAGCTTGGGCAGGCGTATAGTTCTGCATTGAAAAACTCTGCAATAATATCATGCAAATAAACAAACCGATATAAGATTTCATGAAAATCATTTTGGCGTAAACTATATAGAATTTCCATGCGTGCTGTCGGCTTTGTTAAAAAAGAAAAATAAAAATGAAGAAATCAAAGATTCACGTCTATGTTGAGTTCTTTTTTAAGCTCCCTGTATCTATTCCTTATGGTAACTTCAGTAACTCCCGCCACGTCGGCAACTTCTTTTTGTGTCCTTCTTTCACCTATTAGTGCACCCGCTATATAGACCGCAGCTGCAGATACACCTGTAGGGCTTCTGCCACTCACTAGACCCTTCTTCATTGCCTGCTTAAGCAACAGAACGGCTTTCTCTTGTGCCTCACCGCTGAGCTTCAATGCAGCAACGTATCTAGGCACATAGCTGATTGGATCTGTAAGAGGTATTTTTAGGCTAAGCTCATGAGATATGACCCTGTATGCCCTGCCTATCTCTTTTTTAGGAACTCCTGAAATCTGTGCAATTTCATCTAATGTTCGAGGCATGCCTGCACCTCTGCAAGTGGCGTATAATGCCGCATTTACCACCGTTTCTATAGGCCTACCTCTGATTAAGTTATTCTTTACGCACTGCCTATATAAGAGGGCAGCACTTTCCCTTATATTTTCTGGCAAGCCAAGGTAGCTGGCAACTCTGCTTAGCTCTGGCAATGCTATTAAATAGTTCCTCTCGCTTGAGCTGGCAATACTAGCTCTCTTGTGCCATTTTCTCATTCTATAAAGCTGTGCTTGCCTCTTTGAGGGAAGCCTAGCTCCACGAATATCCCTGTTATACATATCTATTTCAGTCACGAGCCCTTTGTTTGGCTTCATATATTTTATAGGCGCCCCAGTTCTTGCTCTTGAATTTCTTTGGTCGGCATCAAAAGCACGCCATTCTGGACCGGTATCTGTAACATTTTCTTCTATGACAAGGCCACAGTTGTTGCATACAAGCTCGCCTTTTTCAGCATCGAATATTATATCTGAACTGCCGCAACTTGGGCATCTTTTAGGTTCGTTTGAAGCAGCGCCAGCCTTGGCTTGCACATCAATATTGTGCTCGGGATAATTATATGAATTTTTATTTGTTTCAATATCTTTTTCAGCCATATCTAGTGATGCCGCATGTGAATCTTTTCGTTTCAGTATCACTTTGGAATTTTTTTGCTTAGCCTTATTCTCTAATTTTTTGCTCATTTTATCACCCTTAAAATATCAAATTTGAGAAAACTTTTTAAATCTTCCTAAAAAAAGCAATAGTATAGATATATAATAAGATATTTAAATCTTTCGGTTACTGGCTTGCTAATACCCACCCCTGCAACCTGAAAATTGCAGTATCCACTATGCCAGGCAAGACTCAGTTGAAATCAAGTATTTCCTTGGAATGGATTCTATGAAAAAGAGAAAGGGCAAGTTTTACATAAGGTATTTAAAATTCTGTAGCAAAAAGAAATAAGCGGCTTTGGCAGGTGACTGCTACAGAAGTTGAATTAGCTTATGAATATACGGTGTAAAAATGTATGATTCATCTATAGAAGAAAAACTTATTAAAAAGTGGGAAAAAGAAGACTTATACAAATTCGACAAAAATTCCAACAAGCCTTTATATGTAATAGATACGCCACCACCATATACAAGTGGTATATTGCACATGGGCCACGCTATGAGCTATAGCCTTATTGATATTATAGCAAGATACAAGCGCATGCGCGGCTACAATGTTTACTACCCACAAGGCTGGGACACTATGGGCTTTCCAACTGAGAGGGCTGTTGAGAAAAAATATGGAAAAAATCTTAAGAAAGAGGAATTTATAGTAAAATGTGAGGAATTATCTGTTAACAACCTTACTGTGATGAGAGAGCAAATGCTAAGGCTTGGCATATCAATGGATAGGTCTCTTGAATATATAACGATGTCAAAGGAGTACAAGAGGAAGGTTCAGCTTTCAGTGCTTCTTATGTATGAAAAGGGGCTTGTGTATAAAGGTATACATACCATATACTGGTGCCCATATTGTCATTCAGCAATAGCGAGAGAAGAGGCAGAAGACCGCGAAGAAAAAAGCAAGCTCAATTATATAAATTTTGAACTTAAGGATGGAGGTTATATAACAATAGCCACAACAAGGCCGGAGCTACTCCACGCCTGTGTTGCTATAATGATAAATCCAAATGACGAGAAAAATAGAAAATATGTCGGAAAGAAAGCAATTGTGCCTCTTTTCGGCAGAGAAGTAGAAATTATGAGTGATGAAGATGTAAAAGGCGATTTTGGGACAGGCGCTGAGATGGTCTGCACATTCGGTGACAAGGAAGATTTGATAATGTTTCATAGGCACAAGCTCAACGAGATAAAGGCAATAGATATTGATGGAAAAATTATAAATGCAGGTAAATATTCTGGGCTTAGCGTAGAAGATGCAAGAAGCACCATAATAAGCGACTTGAAAAATAGTGGGCATTTTGTAAAACATGAAGAAATAATTCATACTGTAAAAGTGCATGACAAGTGCGAGCACAATGTGGAGCTCTTTTCCAGTGAGCAATGGTTTATGAAAACAATCGAGTTTGCAGAAAAGATAAAAGAACAGGCTGAAAAAATAAGGTGGATTCCAGAATTTGCAAAAAAATATTTATTTGATTGGGCAGACCATATAGACTGGGATTGGGTAATAAGCAGGCAGAGAATATTTGATACGCCTTTGCCTTTTTGGAAATGTGAAAAATGCGGATATATAATACCGGCAAATAAAGAGGACTTACCTGTAGATCCTAGAAGTGATAAAAAACCTGTAGAGAATTGCCCAAAGTGTGGGGGAAATGTAGTAGGTGAAACATCAACGTGCGATGTTTGGGTAGATTCTTCAATAACGCCTTTGGTTATAGCAGGCTGGCCTGATGATAAGGAATTCTTCAAAAAAGCTTTTCCAGCTAGCATAAGAATACAAGGCACTGAGATAATAAGATCCTGGGCTTTTTACACTATATATAGGACATGGGCACTTACCGGCGAATTGCCGTTCAAAGAACTTTTCGTACATGGACTTGTTCTTTCAGAGGACAATAGAAAGATGAGCAAGAGCCTTGGCAATGTTGTTTCGCCAGAGGAAACAATAAAAAATTATTCAGCAGATTCGCTTAGAATGTGGTGTGCACTCAGTGGCGCGATTGGCAAAGATAGACCACTGATAATGAAGGATGTAAAATATGCCCATAGTTTTATAAACAAACTTTTCAACTCTTTTGAATTTGCAAGCAAGGCGCTCGAAGGTTATAATGAAAGCACTGAGAGAGGGTATAGCGATATAGACCTTTGGCTGCTGAGCAAGCTCAACAGATTGACAAAGGAGGTAGGCAAGGCATATGAAGAGTATGAATTTATGCTTCTGGCAAACAAACTTATAGACTTTTATTGGCATGATTTCTGCGATTTTTATATAGAGAATGTTAAGCATGTTGTATATGGGGATGATGAAAAAAGAAAGCAAGCGGTTCGCCAAATAATATATAAGACCCTTGATTATACTTTGAGAATGCTAGCACCCATAATACCTTTTGCTACGGACCATCTTTATAGAAGATTAAACAACAGATGCGTACACACTGAGAGTTTTCCTGAGGCTGATGATAAATACATAAGCAACGGAGCAGAGGAAAATGGTGAATATATAAACAATGTAATAAGCTACGTGAGAAGGGAAAAGAGGGACAATAAACTTGCCCTAAATTACCAACTAACAGCAATTATTATAAATATTCCTGAGAAATATTATAGACTTATAGAAAGAAATAAAAAAGAGATAAGTCAAATTTGTAAAGTAGAGAAGATTGAATTGAAAATTTCTGAAAATCTTTCTGTAGAAATAAATTTTTAGTGGTTCAATGGCAAAACTCCATACAAAAGGAAGAGGGAGATCAAAATCGAGAAAGCCTGACGTAGAGATAGGCAAGATCCCAGAAGATGTTAAAATAAACAAAGAAGAGATGGAAAAAATTATAGATGAACTAGCAAAGCAGCGCACCCACCAGGCAATGATAGGCCAGATATTAAAGGAAAAATATGGTGTTAAATATATAAAGCAGGTTTTTGGCAAGAGACTGAGTAAAATGCTAGAAGAAAAGGGGCTTTTGCCACAGCTGCCACAGGATCTACTAGATCTTATGAAAAGGGCTGTAAACGTTAGAACCCATCTTGAAAAAAATCATAAGGATGTACATAATAAAATAAGGCTTGTAAGAATAGAATCCAAAATCTGGCGTTTGTCATCCTATTATAAAAAGGAGGGAGTTATTCCGAGCGATTGGAAATACGATCCAAAGGCTGCGGCTTTGCTTATAAAAGGTGAGTGATTGACATTACAGAAAGGAGAAAAATGGAAAAGTAAGAAATGGCTCAATATATATACACCAAAAATACTTGGCGAAAATATAATAGGCGAGATGCCTGTAAATGAGGGAGGGTCTGCAATCAACAGAGTAATAAATA
>JBMFSM010000012.1:0-14542 GCA_049967555.1 Candidatus Micrarchaeia archaeon | reverse complement strand
CAAATCCCATTGCAGCAAGGCAGCGGGATAGAAAAGCAGTGGGTGTCATGCACGCCGTTATATCTTTGGAATGAACACAGATGGTTGAAACGAACCTTGAAACCATGAGGAACCCCACGAATTTATTCGTGGGAGGGTGTCAGATCGTTGCTTATATCTTCTAGTATTGATGCTTATTTCTTCATAAGCTGTATAAGTTTGCCTTGAGGTGTGGTTGTTGAAAATCCTATCATAAACCTCTCTGCGCCCAATAAATCGTTGGAAAAGTAGAGGTCTGTCAGATGAATTTAAGTCTTTTTTTATTTTGGTAGGTTTCTATTCATAACTTTTTGACAAAATAACCAATTCATTGATATTGTTGACTAACCATAATGTGCACTTCTACGGTTACTGACCAAATTACGAGATTATATACTTCAGAAGATGTCTTAGCATGCACGAATAAGTATGTGATATATATTATTTCCATTGTTTAACCTAAGCGGAGAGTTGTCATCCACTAACCACGGGCAGCAGCTCCGCTAATGTTTATAGTCGTCTATTCGACAAAACTGGTCGCACGCGGGGGGTCAGTCCACCCGTTTTTGTATTAACAAGAAAGAAAGAAAAAATTTTCGATTTAGTGGAACTGATGATTATTTAAATTTTCAACATCTTCATAGAATATAGCACAAAATCAGACCCCAATGAAGTTGAGGGAATTCTAAAATATATTAATATTTAAGGATTAATTATTTTTGTGCTTTTGCAATGTTTTGGTGTAAACTACCCACGACTAAAGCCGTGGGCTTTCCATAGGTTGATTCGCATGTTGCACAGCAACGTTGGGCAAACCAACTTCATCTGGACGCACAAGCCCATTTGCAGGGACTCTCCTATTGGAAATCTGGAGAGTTTCATGATCACACCTCTAAAGAGTGTGGGCTTCCTTGTCGAAAATAGGTGAGTTGTATGAATTATTACTTAAAATGCACGAAATGTGGAAAAGTTTATGAAAGAAATTATAATATGCAAATATGTGACAAATGTGATGGTATATTAGAAGTTGTATACAATGAAAAAGTGCCATATATAGAGCATGCAAATTCCTTCTGGGATTTTAAACCCATATTGCCGTATGGAAAGTATAGAGAATTTGAAGTTGGCCTTACGAAAGTAATTCCCGGAAAAGAAAATAGACTTTATTTAAAGCTTGAAACAGAAAATCCAACTCACTCTTTTAAAGATAGAGGCTCGATTATAGAAATAGCAAAGGCAGAAGAATACGGATTTGATGAGGTAGTTTGTGCATCGACAGGAAATATGGCTTATTCTATAGCATACTATGCAAAAGCTTATGGAATAAAATCGAAGATTTTTGTAAGCAAGAATATAACTAAAGATAAGATAGAGTACATAAGAAAGACACATGATGCAGATATCACAAAAATTAATGGAGATTTTACAGAAGCACAGAAACATGCAGAGAGATATGCTAAATTGAAAAATGTTTTTCTAGCTGGGGATTATTGCTATAGAAAAGAAGGCCAGAAAACTATAATGTATGAAATTGCCAAATTTGGTTTTGACAATGTATTTGTTCCAGTAGGTAATGCTACGCTACTGAGCGGAATTTTAAAAGCTTTAGAAGAAATCAAAAAATCAAAAAAGAACATTAAACTACCTAGAATTATCGGCATTGAAGCTGACAATTGCAAACCTCTTTATAAGGCATTTAAAACAGGCAGATTAGAATATGAAAAGCCAAAAACAGACGCTGATGCAATAGCAGTAGGCTATCCTACTTTCGGTATGCAGGCTTTAAATCTTATTAAAAAGCTAGGTGGACAAATTATTACGGTTAGTGATAAAGAAATGAAAAAAGAGCAGGAGCTTTTCTATGATAGCTATGGTTTAGTTGCTGAGCTTGCAGGAGTAGCATCAATTGCCGCATACAAAAAAATTAAACCCGATGGGAAAAGCTTAGCGATAATAAGCGGTGGTAATGTATAATAAACCTGCAGCAAACGCAAGCCGATCCATATTTGTCAAAAGAAACGCAAAGAAATAAACCTAAATAATTTTACTAGGAATTTATACCAAGAACTGCTCTTCTTTTTAACATCGTTAACTAGCGGCTTATACTTTATTTTTTCTTCTGGTGTGAGTTTTCCCTCTTTGACTATCTCTGTTTTTTTGCCATCTACTATCTGTGTCTCAGTTTTACTTACTACATCTTTTCTTACCATGGCATACCATTCATCAAGAGTGCTTCCATGTGCTTTTATAATGTGCAAGAAATCCTTCATTTTTACAGGTCTTTTCTTTCCAGTTCTATCTTCTTCCACAGCAGGCAGCAAGGCGGCTTTATCACATATCGCAGCTATATCTGCTTGGGAGAAACCCACAGTTGCTCTCGCGAGCCTTCCGAAGTTGATCATTCGGTCCAAAGGCATGTTTTTTGTATTGTAAATAAATGCAGCTTTTCGTCCTTTGTAATCTGGGGGAGGTATATAAATAGATTCCCCAAATCTACCACTTCTTTTTAATGCAGGATCTATGTCCCAAGGTGCATTTGTTGCTCCGATTACAAATATACCTTCTGGGTTCTTTTCAACCCCATCCATTTCCTGCAAGAATTGATTTACAGCCATTCTCATATAGCTCTGGGATTCTCCACCCCCTTCCCTTTTCATTCCTAAAGCATCAAGCTCATCGAAAAAAACTATACATGGTGTGTTTTTCCTCGCCTGCTCGAAAATTGCGTGCATGTTCTTCTCGGTATTTCCAGCATACATATCAACTATCTCATTTATCCTTGCGATTAGTACATTTGCATTGGTTTCACCAGATATTGCGTTTATAAGATATGTTTTTCCATTGCCTGGAGGGCCGTAGAATAAAACCCCAAGCCCTAATTTTTTACCATAAGCTTTAAGGAGCTCTGGCTTTTTTATTGCGAGAATTATGTTTTCGTGTATAAGCCTCTTTACCTTTTCCATATCTGCAACATCTTTGAATGTCAACTTTGACTTGTGCCATTTGGATTGCTTTATTTGTCCTTCTTCCACAACGGTCTTGTTCTCATTAACCTGTTTATCTTCTGTTTTTTTGAGGATAGATGGTCCGGCCATTTTCTGCTTAAGCTGTTCAAGCCTTATCTTTGCTTGTTCATAGTTTGGATTTTTTGCGAGAGACTTTTGATACCATTCTTTTGCTCCCTCGTAGTCATGTTGGTACTCGTTTATTATTCCTAGCACATAAGGTGCATCATAGCTATCTGGTTCAAGCTTGAATACATAATCTATATCCCTTATTGCTTCGTCATATTTGCTTAGAATAGCATAACTTAGAGCTCGATTAAAATAAGCACTTGAATAATTGGGGTCTAATTTTATAGCTTGGGTATAGAAGTCTATTGCCTCTTCGAATTTGTTTGCCTCAAACATTTCCCCTGCTTTTTGATAAAGTTCTTTAGCCAAAGGATTTGTGCTTTTGTCTTTCCCTTGATCTTTTGATTTATCTTCATCCATAATATCACAATGGCTTTATATTTTCAGCAATATACTATAAGACCCTTATATAAATTAAGAGCTTCGCCCTTAAAAACCTTTTGCGAACCTATATTATAAGGGCCATGTTCAGAGGCATCCAAAGTGGCATCCACGCATGCAAACTGCACAAATTTTCTTTATTGCACATTTTGGCAATTTTATTTTTTATCTAAAAATCGGTTTAGCTCATGATCCACAGTAGAAATATATACGTTTTCCCTAGCAACATTGGTAAACTTACAGCTTCTGAACTTTGCAGAAAGCTCTTTTACATTTTTATTCAGTTCCTTAAGATATTTGTCTTTTACTTTATACTGGCCGTTTATTTGTTTTATTACCAATTCACTATCAGAAATAACAGTCAAATCATTATCAAACCCATATTTCTCTGCGACCTTTTCGAGTGCATAGATAATAGCCATGTATTCTGCAAAGTTGTTGGTTTTTTTGCCATTGTAAAATACACCGTCAAGAATATGCTTATTTGAACTGTCTAAAACTAGATATCCAGAAGCACTCATTCCAGGATTTCCCCTAGATGCACCATCTGTATATATATAAAGCTCCATTTCTTCATAAATTGTATAAAAAATAATAAATACTTTTCATATAATAATAGATATTTATAGTTGAATAAATGGAGGAAATTAAAGGCCAAAGCGCGATAGAATATCTTTCCACATACGGGTGGGCAATAGTTGTGATGGTAGTTATAATATCTGCGCTTTACTTCTTAGGCTTTACACATCCAGGCACCTTCGCAGGACAAGAGTGTCTATTACCTGGCGGATTCAGTTGTACCAATATTTATCTTAACCCAAATGGCTTGCTTGTAATAAACCTTCTTCAAGTAACACCAACTACAATAAATGTTACAGCGATAGGGTGCTCTTCTAGAATAAATAACACGAATTTACAAGCGATCTATAACCCACCATCAAACCAGATTTACATACCAATAGGTTCAAATTACACGTTTTCTGTTTTTTGCTATTCTGGAAATAATATTTACTTCGGCAAACCAGGCTCTATTTTTAACGGTTATTTAACAATAAATTATACCACAACAACAGGTTTAACGCAGTCCATCTCAGGCCAGATAATCGCGAAAGTGTCCTGAAAGGGATACAGAGAACCAAAAATTGACATTTATCAACTAACGTTACATAGATCTGGTATATTATTTATATGGCATAAAAAGATATGAAAAATTGGCAACCGCGATTTTGGGATTAATTGGAAAAGGTAGGTTATATAAAATGATACTAATAAATATATAACTTTAGGTGATTTGGATGAGCAAAAAAGATGCAAAAAAGAGGTTTGAACTTTTTAAAAAGACTTTGAATGTTGATAGCATTGTTGAAAAAGGAAGTATAGAGGATAAAGCACTTTATGAAAGTGCTGGCGATGATAGGCCTGTTGAGGAGGAACATGCACTTAATTTGATAACAAAAAATGAGGAATTACCTACAGAGAAATCAGAAATTAGTAAAAAATTACCTAAATCGAAGCAAAAAAAAGTTTCAGCCAATCAATACAAAAAAAAGACCAAAAAATAAAAATATAATAAACCAATCAATTATGGATAAATTCACTTTTTCTTTTTGGCATATCTTATTTATACCAAGACCCAAGTTATTACAAAACGCTTAGCAGGAGGCTCACAGCTTCTGTCGTGAATAGATGTCAGGACCAGATGTTGAATTTTAGAAATATAGATTTGCACACAGCAATTTTGCCTGTGCAAGTGGTCAGTTCAAACGACACGATGTGCTTGATATCTATATTATATCTATCTTGTCATCTTTGTTTTTCTCATCTTTATCATGTCTCTTGTCATCCTGTGGTGATTTTCCGATTGAAAGTTTTATATCGCCATTTGGATATCTTGTTATAGTTATATCAAGATTGTCGCTCCCAAGCATTTTTCTTAATTCCTCGTAAGTATATGAACCCAAATCCTTCCCAACAACATTTTTATTCTTTAATATTTCTGCTCTCTTTTGCATTATTGCTTTCCTTTCTATTACAGTATAAATTATAGACAAGCTAGGCTTTTCGGCGTTGTACATATCTTCAATGCCTTTTTCTATTGGCTTATATCCTTCACTTTGATATATGAAAGGCAAAACCGCATCGAATTCTTCGCGAAGGCCCTCAACTACCTTTTTTACAGCTTCGCCCTTTCCAGCAATTATGAAATCATCACTGTCCAAAAAACCCACAAACGCCTCGCCTTTTACCTCTTTCACCTTGTCTTGTATGAGCTGCGAAATCAGCCTAAGTATGGTTATCCCAGCATTTGCTCCAAAAGTAATTGCAAATCCAGCTAGCCCGTCCACTTTGATTCTTCCTATTTCGTAGTCGCTTTGAAGCGCCCTTTCAACAGCTTCGGATATTTTATCCTCATTTGGCAGATCTATTAACGGATCAAACCTCCTGCCTTTTTTCTTCAGAAATATAGTAACCAGACTTCTGAGCTCATCAGGATCAAAAGGCTTTTTGATATAATAATCCGCACCATATTTTATACCGCTAAATCTATTTGAGGTTGCATCCATGGCACTTACTATTATTACTATTATATCCTTAAGTTCAGGATCTTTCTTGACACTTTGGCATATTTCAAGGCCATCGACGCCGGGCAACATAAGATCAAGGATTATTAGATCAGGCTTATCTTTTTTTATCATCTCAAGGGCTTCATTGCCATCAAAAGCATTTTTTATCTCAAAACCTTTCCCAACAGAGAGTGTCATGAGCTTATTTATATTTTTATCATCCTCAACAACAAGTATCTTCCTTAGTTCTGGCTCCTCCTGAAGAATATAATAAGTGAGTACCCCTCCGCTTCTTCTTGAAGCAATTATATTTGCACTTTCAAGACTCTGAAGTACTTTCTTAAGATCTTCTTCACTTGCACCTTTTGTTGCAGCTATATTACACAGATCATTATATGTTGCTTGTTGCCTTTCGTTTATCAAGGATATAAGGTCTGTTTTTAACTGATCAAAATCCATATGATCGCCTAACTGCTTTTCACATAGAAAATATATTATTCTTTTGTTTTTCGATGTTTATCTGTCTTTCTGCATAGTTTACAGAAAGCATAAATGAAGGTTGTGCCGCACACAAGCTCATATATTGCTTAAACAGTATGCAGACTTCATAGATGGTGGACTTATCTATAAAATATTATGACACCCCCACGACTAAAGCCGTGGGCTTCTAAGGTGGTTATGATTGGTTGTCATGATGCCGCTTATATAGTTCCTGCTTCTTTGGCAACCGCCTTCCTTGTAGAAGAGTTTATATTGTCTCCACAGGTTGCTTCCCGAATGCTATTCACACCACATTTAATAAAATATTTATATCTTTATATACATATCTCATAAGATCTGCTAACTTGCTTATATAAGATTTATGTGCAAGATGATAGTATGGCGCATGCTTACAAAAGGAAGAGAAAATTAAATTTTGCCTTGTTAGTGTCAATCGTAGCTGTTGTATTAGTTATTGCCGCAATTGTTTTTGCCTTAACAAACATGTTGTACAACCCACAAGGAATATATGTGATAAACAGCCACACATCTTTGCAACTTTCACCAAATATGAGTGTGACAATTAAAATCTTATATACACAGAATCCTTTCGTTATTTATTTGAAAAACACTACGAACAACGCAGCAACATTTTATATAACAAGGTTGCCTGTTCTTGCATATCCAGTATTAGTTTTATATATTACACCAAACAGCTCTGCGAACATAAGCAGTACAGGGTCCAATACTGCAGACATGCATATTTATCTGAAATCTTCAGGTCCAAGCGGAGTTAGCTTTGAAATAACTCCAGTAGATCCCCAACTTGGAATAAAAACTAGTGGAACAACAAGTTTGATCTTACCGATTCAATTCAATAAAACCACGTTTAATACTAATGTAGCACTCCATGTTAATCAAACAACCGTATCCGAACCACAATCATCGCAATCATCAAACCAGTCATTAAATAGTTCAAAGACCCCCACCACCACAACTACCACAACACAGAAAAATAACACTGTTTTGCAAAAAATAGCCAGTTTTGTGAATACCACATCACCAGGAATACTGATGAATAACTTCAATGAATTATATATAAAAGATCAGGCATGCAATGCTTCTGTATACAATGCCACGTTCCAGAGTTTTGAAAAGACTCCTGCTATCGGCCCAAATTCTTTTAATAATATAAGCCAATCAGTCCCGATGAATATAAACTTAACATTTTCCAAAATAAATGGCTTAGTATATATAGTAAATTACTCTGCAAACACGCATTCAAAAGAATTTTCTACAACATTGTTGAGCATCCGTGTCAATATGACTGATAGCCCTTATATTTTAAATATAAGCTTCAACGGTCCTTTCAGTGGCCTGAACCTTACCCAGGTGCGCAGTATTTATAACTTCCAAAATAGCATACAGAATAATTGCGGGGCTTACATACCATATATCCCAACAGGCTAATTTGCATTAATTTTAACTATTTTCCTTTTTCTTCCTTAGATCTATAGGTATTGTAAACCAGAAAGTGCTGCCTTTGCCAAGTTCAGAATTTACTCCAATCCTACCCTTGTGCAAAGCTATAATCTCCTTTGTGATAGAAAGCCCAAGCCCCGTACCGGATCCTTCTGGCTTCGTTAAACCTTTTCTTGGTACTTGATAGAATTTTTTGAAAAGCTTCCTCTGGTCCTCTTTGCTTATACCGACGCCTGTGTCACTCACTTCTATCCTTACATTTTTCCCTTTCCTGTATATTTTGATATTTATACTCCCGTGCTCTGTAAATTTGATTGCGTTATTTATTAGATTTACAAATACCTGGATGAGCCTATTTGGGTCTGCTATTATATAAGGTATATTGTAATCCACATTCCATGAAAAGATTAATCCTTTATTTGTCGCTACCTCTTCGAGTGCCTTGATGCTGGGATTCTCCTTAAGCTTCGCAAGATTTACCTCCTGCAAATCGAGCTTTATCTTACCAGATGAAAGCTTTGCTACATCAAGTATCTGTTGTATAAGCTGCATAAGCCTCTCGCTTTCATCGAGTATTATTTTGACATAGCTTTTCTGCTCATCGTTAAGGTTGCCGAACTCACCTTTTTGCAACAGCGATGAAAAACCTTTTATGTTTGTGATTGGTGTTTTTAATTCGTGGGATATGTTATATATAAACTGCGTCTTTAAGTCACTTTCACCTTTAAATCTCTCCTCATTTCTCTTAGATTCCGCAAGCATATCATCAAGATTCTCCATCCTCTTTTTCGTGAGAAGCTCTTTGCCGAATATTATATAACCAGAAAGCTTTCCAGATTGGTCAATAAGCCCACTTATATTCTGGTAGCTTGGCACTAATGTACCGTCCTTGGCAATTATATTACAAAAAACATTTGATGCACTACCTTCTTTCGACACGATATCCAACGCTTTTCTTAGACTAACTTTTCCCTCTTCGTCGTAAATTAGCGATACTTCTTTGCCTTTTATTTCCTCACTTTTGTAACCTAGGAATTGCTCAGCACTCCTGTTAAGCTCTTTTAGATAGCCAAGTTCATCGACTATCAATATGATATCACTTGTCGATTGGAGCAATTGATTAAAATTATTGCTAAGATTTTTAGCATATCTTTCGAGCTTGTTATCAAGCATTAAACCTACATAACCCTCCCTTGTCTTTCTTAAAATAATTTTGACTTCGGCAGCCACGCTGTTTCCGATATTCAGCGTGTACGAGCCTTTAGATATCTCATTCTGAATATCTTCATTTAGTTTATCTTTCTCCACTACGATATCTAAAAGTTTTCTTCCTACAAGTATACCAGCTTGTGGTAAAACCATTTCTGCATTATCGCTAAACCAGGTTATTTCAGTGTCTTTATTTGCCTTGAACAAAAATTCAAGATTGCTCTCTGAAAGCGCAGAAATTTTTTCACTAAGGTCTATTTTCTCAGTTGTTTCCAAAAATGTCGTATGCATAAGCCTGTTTCCTATCATGCGACTTGTAGCTGCAAAGGTTCTGCTGTTCAGTGAATGAACCTCAGCAATAAACCCTTTACTTAATATTGCGATCATATTTGCATCAATATCAAAAAATTCTTTAATGTTCTTCCCAACAAATTCTATTTGACTTTTCGAGAATATGTTGAGCATGCTTTTGTTTGCTTTTACTATTTTTCCGTTTGTTTCAATAAGAGCCTGTGGTATTATACTTTCAAACGAGGCATCAAAATATTTTGCCAGATTAAATGATCTCTCTCTTTCCATCCTGCTAAGCCACTGGTATCCAAAAAGATAAATACCAAGAGAAAGAGCATTTAGTAAGTCTTGATTGAATTTCTCCTCTGTTTTTGAAAATATTTCAACAGTACCAACCACTTTGCTATCTGAAGCTATAGGAAAGATTGCTATGCTTTTGAAGCCAGAATTGTAATAGTTTATTAACTCTGGAAATGCAGAGTAACTGCTTAGCCTGTTATCTAGGTAAATTTTGCCTGTATTTATTACATATTCATCAGATGGCTCTATTCCTTCCCGCTTTTGGCCAACCTCTTTGATTTTAATATCATCAAAACCAAAGACACCTTTTGCATTTTCAATAAATTTTTCTGTGAGCTCTTTTTGGTCAGGAAGTATTCTTCCGAGCTCTATAGTATCAAACAAAAACTTAATTATAGCAGCATTGTCTAACATCCAACCTACCTTCAATTTGCCTGTGAAAGCGCGCAGCCAGATTTTAGCGGGATTTAGGCATATAAAGATATATGCACACACAACATATATAAACATAAATTTTGATAATAGACTGAGGATATGAATGTAGCGCACATTTATATTAATATTTCTGGAAAATGTACAGTTTTTTATGAAATTTCTTGCAGAAAGATAGTAAAAATTGTGCACTTAAGTTTGTGTTGCCTCCACTGAATTGCTTCATTAAGAATAACAAGGTGTAATTGAATGGCCATTAAAGAAATATTTGAAAATATTTTCATAATAAATTCAAAACTTGCTACAAGAAATCTCGTGCCTGGCGAGAAAGTCTATGGCGAGACACTTTTGAGTATGAATGGATCAGAATACAGGTTATGGAATCCTTATAGGAGCAAATTAGCAGCAGCAATACTTAACGGGCTAAAAGAGATGCATATAAAAAAAGGTGCCAGAATCCTTTATCTTGGTGCAGCAAATGGTACCACATGCAGTCATGTAAGTGACATAATAGGAAAAAATGGTTTAGTATTTTGCGTAGAAATTTCAGAGAGAAGCATGCGCGATCTTATAAAAGTATGTGAAAAGAGGAACAATATGCTGCCAATACTTGCTGATGCAAGAAATTTTTCTCAATATGAAAGTGATGTAGGCAATGTGGATATAATTTATGAAGATGTTTCATCAAAAGACCAGGCAGAGATACTCCTCGCAAATGCAAAGATGCTTAGCGAAAAAGGATACGCATATGTTGCAATAAAATCTCAAAGCATAGATTCATCGAAAAACCCCAGTGAGGTTTATGAAGAATTTATAAAAAAAGTTAGCGGCAAATTTAAGGTTAAAGAAAGGGTCAATCTAGGACCCTTTCACAAAAAGCACCTTTTTGTTGTGTTTGAAAAAAGATAGGTATAATTGGTGTTTTGATGAAGGATAAGAACAATGTTACACAGATGCAGAAAACGACGTATGCTTGCCCTTTCTGTGGAAATATTTTTTATACTTATGAGACAGATGGTGCTATATGCCCTTCCTGTAATTTGTTTACAGACAAATTACCGAAAGATCTTGAAGCAGATCTATCATTTAATGAAATTAAAGAGGTAAATTTCGCGTTATCACAGATGAAGGATTGTGACTTAAACAATATAACTGAAAAAGCAATTGCAAAAAAAGATCCGTACTATATGTATGGTGTTGCAATACTTAATCTTAGGCTTTCTGATATAAAACATAGAAGCAAAAATTATACACTTGGCGGATTTATGGAAAGTAACTCAAATGAAGAAGAAAAATCACATGAATTATATTCTATTGCAAAAGCTATCTTTTTTGATGCTATAGCGCTGTGTAGAAAAAATGAAGACAAGGATCAAGAGCTTTATTATATTGAATTTCTGTCTTTGCTGGCACTTAATGACATTGATGAAGCAGGAATGGCTATAGAAAACGTTAGGAAAAATGAAAAAATAAAAAAAATTGTGACATTTGCAAACCTGCTTTATGCTATAACAATTGGAGATAAAAACGCGAAGAAATATATACAGACCTCTATAGATTTGGGCCAGATAGCTGCTTATTATGAACTAGGTAGGCTTTATGCCAAGATGGGCAGGCTAAACGAAGCAAGAAAGATACTCAATGAGCTTGTCAGCAATTCTGTTGCAATGCCAAGATCAAGAATTCTTCTTGAAAAAATAGAAAAACAACTTGTAGATTAGCCTTTTGTCACGCCTATTGGCACGTTCCTTGCCACTATCTTTGATAGACCAGCCTTTTCCACTACCCCGACTACAGAATTAACATCCTTATATGCCCATTCTGCTTCTTCGCTTATTAGCTTTTTTGTCCTTACTCTTATTTCTATACCTTTTTCCTCAAGTGAGCCGAATGTCTTTGAAGCTGGAATTTCTCTTATTGCCTGATGCCTTGACATCACCCTACCAGACCCATGGCATGTAGAGCCGAAGGTTTCATCCATTGCACCGTCCAATCCGGCAAGAACATAACTTGCAGTACCCATGCTACCTGGTATCAGAACGGGTTGTCCTATGCTCCTATATCTCTTTGAAATTTCATTCCTCCCTTTTGCAAAGGCCCGTGTTGCGCCTTTCCTATGTACGTATACCTTAACATTCCTGCCCTCATACTTATGCTCTTCAAGCTTTGCTATGTTATGCGCAACATCGTAAAGAATTTCCATACCTAATGAATCAGAGCTTTTATTAAATACTTCTTCGAAGCTTTTCCTTATAGAATTTGTTATAATCTGCCTATTTGCAAACGCAAAATTAACAGCACAACTCATTGCATTGAGATAGTCATCTGCCTCTTTGCTTCCTATCTCGGCATAGCTTAGTTCTGGATCAACTATCTTTATATTTTGCTTCCTTTGATATTCTACAAGTGTTTTTAAATAATCACTACAAATCTGATGGCCAAAACCCCTTGATCCAGTATGTACCATTATGACTACTTGGTCTTCAGAAAGGCCATACCCTTTTGCTCTTTCTTCATCAAATATTTTTTCAACTTTTTGCACTTCTAGGAAATGATTTCCTGCGCCCAAAGTGCCTAACTCTTCTAAACCCCTTGATTTTGCCATTTCACTTACCTTTGAAAAATCGGCTTTATTCATACTGCCGTTTTCCTCTAGTACCTCCAAATCATCTTTAAATCCGAATCCTTTTTCCACAGAGTATTTTGCTCCTTCCTCTGCTATTTTTTTTAGATCATTTTTTGAGAAGCCAAGCTTCATCCTGCTCCCCACCCCACTCGGCACATTTAAGAATAGTTTATCCATAAGTTGCTTCAACTTTGGCCTGACCTCTTTTTCAGTCAAATTTGTTTTTATTAGCCTTACACCGCAATTAATGTCAAAACCTATCGCCCCTGGCGATATTATTCCATTATCAGCATCAAAAGCAGCTACTCCGCCTACAGGAAAACCATAGCCTTCATGCATATCTGGCATTAGCATTATGCTGCCCACTATACCTGGCAGCGTAGATGCATTTACTGCTTGATCTAGCGTTCTGTCTTTTTTCACAGCACTCAGCATCTCGTCATTCGAATACACTATTACATTTGTATTCATGCCTTCTTTTTTATTCATTTCAACTTCAAATTTGACGTCGCTGATTTTTTTGAGAGCTCTTTCCATTCTATCATCTTTTTATGAACAAATATAAAGAAAGAATTAAAAATAATGAAAAATTAACTTATTTTGATATGTTTAGTATATTTGAGTAAAAACAATTAAATATGAGAATGATATCAATAGTGTAATTGTTGAAAGGTTTTTATATAAAATGTTTATAATTAATATGTGTTGCAGGGGTGGCGGAGTCTGGTCAAACGCGGTAGACTCAAGATCTACTGGCTTAGGCCTGCAGGAGTTCAATACTTATGAACAAATCTCCTCCCCTGCACATGGGTGATTAAAATGGCAAAAATCTCAAATTTTAAGGGAATTAATAAGGGTAGGCAGCAAGCAAAAGCAAAAATTGCTGCCGGTACTAAAAAAGGAAAAAGCATTATAGAAAAGATAAAACACGTAAAGATAAAGGAAAGTGTAATGTTCGACCTTCCACATTATCCTCAAACGGAAGAATTTACAAGCTCTGCTGCATGTGCAATGATGGTGCTAAAATATATAGATCCTAATTTTAAGCTGAAGAAAGAGCAAGAATACAGTATATGGCAAGAGGCAGTGAACGGAAGTGTTTGGCATGGATCAAGATATGGACTTGCTTGTGCATTGGTGAAAAGAGGTGCAAAGGCAGGAATAATAAGTAACATAAAGGATGAAGGCTATGAAAAAAAGCTTGCTGTTTATGAGAATATAAATCTTGATACTCTTACTGCGTCATTTAATGAGGTAAAGAATAAGGCCAATAGCATGAATATAGATGAAGAATTAGCACCAGTAAGTATCAATACAATTAAGAAAACCCTTTCGTCAAAGAACATACCGATTGTTTTGATAGATGGCAAGATAATCAATCCATACCTTGAATCATCGCCACATTGGGTAGTAGTAAAAGGTTATGATAAGGATGGCTTTTACATTAATGACCCTTATTCCGATAGCACTATAACGATAGACTCAGGCGTATTCAAACAGGCAATAGGCTACGATAACAGCCATGCCATGATTATTGTAGATACCAAAAAGAAGCACTAAAAAGAAAAATAACAGCCGGTTTTTATGTTTTAGAGATTATTTGTTTACTTCTTTGTTTTGCTTAC
>JBMFSM010000011.1:0-14996 GCA_049967555.1 Candidatus Micrarchaeia archaeon | reverse complement strand
ACGTTTATTATATATCAAACCTTTTTTCTGCATGCCATCACTAATAGTATTAAAAAAAACAATAAATACCTTGCTGTCTGCCAGGCTTTGCCAGCTTTACTTTAGTTTTCGCATATCTAAGTTTGACACTTAAATTGATGCCGCAGGCCGGAGGCACATATTTTTTACAAATCTTTTTGTATATGCAATGCTATGCAAAGCAATACAAAAACTACGGCGGCGTGTAGCCAGACCACCAGTTGCTTACAAATTTGACGTTGGTTGGCACGCCATTGTTGCCGTTGCCACTATAGTCGTTGGCGTCGCCATTTAGAGGCCACCATGCTAAGAGGTGCTGCAGGTCTATGGGCGCGCCACCTATGCCCTCTTGGTAGAGAGCTTGAATCTCGTTTGCCGATAGAGAGGTGTTATAAATTTGAATATTTGCCGCACTTCCATTAAAGTATTCATTAGTACCTGGCTGTAATCCGATAATAAGTGGATTAGAATTTATAGCTATAGAGCCGCTAATTCCGCAAGAACTACCTACAGAACCGTCTATATAAATCACTGCTTCAGTACCGTTGTAGGTCATCGCAACAAAAGCCCACAAATTGGCTTTTCCGTAAGGCACATTGCATACATGCCATCCACCATTGGTGAATAAATAGGCATCAATTCCAGACCATCCAGAATCTGTTCTAGGAAATATGTACGCGGTATTTTGGCTTGAGCTAGATTTTGAAACCACATCTTGAATATTATTCCCCATTGGGTTTGGCCCTGGATGTGCATATATCCAAGCAGATATGGTTATTCGAGAAGTTATGTTGAAAATAGGCCTTTGGGGTATAGGGATATAGGAATTCTGCCCATTGAACTGTGCCACATACTCCGGCAGCTCGCCGCTGCATATGCCTTCTAGGTTTATAAACTGCGTTGTGCCTGGGCCATATGGCCTGAAGACTTGGCATGAGCCTGGAGGCGCCTTTGGAGCAAAGTTGTTGGCGTTGAAAACGCCAAGCTGAAACAAAGCGCCCAATACGACTGCAATTATAAGAATGGCCCAGCCGTAGGTCATTAAGTACTCCATTGCAGACTGGGCTTTTGAAGAGGCTTTTAATAAAAGCTCTAGTTTAGATAAATTTTTTTTTAAAAATTCGTTTAACTTCTGCAAGCCCCCACCAACACTATTGATAAAAAAGTGACATTCCATCACGACTGAAGTTGTGGGCTTCCTTTGAGAGATGTATCTGAGAGATGTATCTGCTTGTCTGGTGTTTCCTTCTGCTCTTTGGGGGATATGCATGATATATGTATAAGATTCTTATATACAACCATGACATCTACCCACCCGTAAACGATGCTGACTTTCCAAGCGAACAAAGATATGATTGATATTGAACAAAAAAGATATAAGCCTTTCGACAAAATCATTTTATATGGCTGGACACGCCGGAATCTATACTCAAGGAGAGAGTATAATGTCCCAAGTCCATGGGGCAGTTCTCGCTGAACTGAGAAAATATCAAGCGAACAACAGTATGATGTCATTTGTTCCAAATGGAAAAAGGAATAGGGTGCCGAGGCCACCAACTGATGAAGCAAATGCCCACCAATTTCTATGGTTCGTTTTCATCCTGCGATTGAAATCGTGGGCTTTTTATTATGCGTTTTGTAAACATATTTATATCTTTTTGTCCCTAATATTGTTGGTTTTGTTTGGGAACCCCGCATTATTTGTCTTAGGGGGTATGTTGTGATATTTGCTATCAAATGGATATAGAAAAAGATGGTGGATTATATGGTAAAATATACAGCCGCAGAGGAATTAGTAGGGAAAGAAGTTGTAACGAGTGACGGATATGACCTTGGTAAGTTCTTGGACGCAGAAATAAATGAAGTAACTGGGAAGCTTACTGCAATGATAGTAGACCCGAATGTTGACAGCCAGTTTGTCAACAAACTAGATATAAAAGATGGAAAGCTCAAGGTAAATTATAACTCCGTCATGGCTGTGAATGACTTCATAGTTGTGGATAGGAAAACCCTCTGATTGGTGGTTCATATTATAATAGCTGGCGGCGATGAGGCTGGCCGCGGAGCTGTATTGGGACCATTAGTAGTGAGCTTAGTCAGCATAAAAGAAGGAAAGGGGAAGAAGTTAGCAGAGATAGGCGTAAGAGATTCGAAACTGCTTAGTAGAAAGAAGAGGCAGTTCTTATTTGATGATATATACTCTATAGCGGATGATATAAGAGTATATGCCATACGGCCTGATGAAATAAACAATGCAATGAAAAGTAAAATTTCGCTTAATGAACTTGAGGCAATACATTTTGCAAGGCTTATAGAAGAATGCAAAGCAGATCCTAAAAAAATTTATCTTGATTCGCCAGATGTTATTCCAGAGAAATTTGGTATAAGAATAAGCCTAATATCGAGCAAGCCCGTCAGAGTAAGCGGCGTAAGGGGAAAAAGTAAAGAGAAAGATGTAGCCAAGATAATAGCAGAGCATAAGGCAGATGTGAAGTACCCAGTAGTATCTGCTGCGAGCATCATAGCAAAAGTGACTAGAGATGCGGCAATAGATGAGCTCGAAGAGAGGCTAGGTATAGAGATAGGTTCCGGATATCCATCTGACAAAAAAACAATAGATATGATAAGAAACAATCTGGATGATGTCGAATTGGCAAAACAGCTCAGGGAAGAATGGAAAACATTAAAGTTTATAAGACAAATGAAGATCACAGAATTTTATTGATCTTTTATTTACTTTTAGCAACAAAAGTACACAGGATTAAACAAAGATTGACTTTTTCTCAAAGATAAATTAATTCAATTTAAATATATACACTACATATCGTATTAAAGTGTGGTTTAAAGTACTATATGTTGTGTAAATATGAAGTGCCCTTTTTGCGACTCAAAAAATGTCGAAGTTATAGATTCTAGGTATGTACCAGCAGACAACAGCATAAGACGAAGGAGGCTTTGCAATACATGCAAAAGAAGATTTACAACATATGAAAGAGTATACAAGATAGAGATAACAGTTATAAAGAGGAATGGTATGAGAGAGCCTTTTGATAGGAACAAAGTTTTGAATGGTATACTAAAAGCTTGTGAAAAAAGACCCATAAGTAGAGAGATGATAGAGGAAATTACAGACAAGGTTGAAAAGAAATTGATAGTGCAAAACAAAAAGGAGGTATCGAGTAAAAAGATAGGTGAGATTGTGATGAATGAGATATTTAAAATAGATCCCGTCGCATACATAAGATTTGCAAGCGTGTACAATAATTTTGATTCTCCTGATGAATTCAGGAAAATTGCAATGTTAATAAAAAAAAGTAGGAAGGATGCTTAATGAGTTGTGTTGGTGTTGTTATGGATATAAAAGAGGTTGTTAGGAGGGAGGGTGACATTGTTCCTTTTGATAAGGAGAAAATTACTGCGGCAATAAGCAAGGCAATGAAGGAAGTTTACGACGGCAATATAAGCGATGAAGAGCTTATAAAAAAGTCTGGAGAATATGCAGAAATTGTGGTTAAGAAAATTAATGAGACCAACCAGGAGAGGATAGAGATTGAACAGATACAAGATATTGTCGAGCAGGTATTGATGAGTGTGGATCCAAAAATAGCAAAGTCATACATAATATATAGAAAAAAGAGGGCAGATTTGAGGACTTACAAAGCTTCGCTTGGTATAATAGATGATTTGAAGCTGCCAATGAATTCGCTTGTAGTACTAGCGGCCAGATACTTGCTAAAAAATCCTGATGGAAAGATATCCGAAACGCCAAAGCAACTTTTCATGAGAGTTTCTAACGCTATAGCAAGCGTAGAATCGAAATATGGCGCAAGCGAGGATGAGATAGCGAAGCTTTCATCAGAATTTTATGAGATGATGACTAAGTTTGACTTTATGCCAAACAGCCCAACGCTTATGAATGCCGGAACTAAACTGGGGCAGTTGAGTGCATGCTTTGTATTACCTGTGGGGGATTCAATAGGAGAAATATTTGATGCGGTAAAATGGGCCGCGTTAGTACATCAGTCTGGCGGCGGTACAGGCTTCTCTTTTTCCAGGCTTAGGCCTAATGGAGATACAGTAAGAAGCACTGGAGGCGTGGCTTCAGGTCCTTTGTCTTTCATGAAAGTATTTGACGTTGCAACCGAGCAGATAAAACAAGGTGGAAAACGAAGAGGAGCAAACATGGGCGTTCTGCGCGTTGATCACCCAGACATATTAAACTTTATAGTGGCGAAGGAAAAGGAAGGCATACTTGAAAATTTTAATATAAGCGTGGCGATTACAGAATCTTTTATGCAGGCATTGAGCCATGATGGGGAATACAGTCTGATAAATCCAAAGAACAACAAAGAAGTGGGTAAGCTAAATGCAAGGGCAGTATGGAACCTACTGACTACTATGGCGTGGAGGAGCGGAGATCCTGGAGTAATATTTATAGACAGAATGAATTCAACATATTCTAATCCAGTGCCAAAGTACGGGCCTATTGAATCAACAAATCCATGCGGCGAGCAACCTTTGTATCCATTTGATTCGTGCAATCTCGGATCTATAAATCTGTCACGCATGCTTGAAGAGAAAAATGGAAAGCGTGAAGTGAACTGGGAAAAGTTAAAATATGTCACGCGAGTGGCAATCAGATTTCTTGATGATGTAATAGAAGCAAACAATTATCCATTGCCACAGATAGAGCATGTAACAAAAAGCATAAGAAGAATAGGATTAGGGGTTATGGGATGGGCAGACATGCTGATAAGGCTTGGCATACCTTATGATTCAAATGAAGCATTAGTGCTTGCTGAAAAAGTGATGAAATTTATAAGAGATGAAGCAAGAGAGGCAAGCGAAGATCTCGCAAAAATAAGGGGTCCTTTCCCAGAATGGGAGAATAGTATTTGGAACAAATTTGGATATAAACCTTTGAGAAATTCCACAGTAACAACAATAGCACCAACAGGCACTATAAGTATAATAGCAGGCGGCACTTCCTCTAGCATAGAGCCTATATTCTCAGTTGTATTCAAAAGAAATGTAGGAAGCAGCCTTGGTACAGACCTTATAGAAGTGAATAATGTTTTTGAGGAATTTGCAATAAAATATGGTTTTTACAGTGATGCACTTATGAAGAAGCTTGCAGGGCGTGTTTCTATACAGGATGTTGAAGAAATACCTAAGGAGATAAGAAGATTATTTGTAACATCTTTTGACATAGCCCCAGAGTGGCATGTAAAGATGCAGGCTGCATTCCAGAAATACGTGGATAATGCTGTGTCAAAAACAATAAATTTCCCTAGCTATGCGACGCCACAAGAAATTGAGGAGGCATACATGATGGCGTATAAGCTTGGATGCAAAGGAATAACTGTGTACAGAGATAAGAGCAAAAATAGGCAAGTCTTGACTTCGGTTGAGAAAAACCAATCAAAACTGCTGGAAGTTGCAGAAATGCATAAAAGCAGGCAGATTGAAAATGAAAGCAAAACTGTTGAAGAGATTAAGGCGGAGGCTACAGGCTTTCAGGTAAGTGAATATGTGGAAGAACACTGCCCAGAATGTGGTGCTTTGATGATTGTTGGGGAAGGTTGCGCAACGTGCCCGGTTTGCGGCTATAGTAAATGCGCCTAAACGGTGCTGCTTGGGCATATATCGTTGAGCACGCACCTTTCACATTCTTTTTTCCTTGCTTTGCATTTATCCTTGCCCAAGGCTATAAACAAGTTCGACACTTTTCCCCAGTATGCTTTAGGAATTTTTTTCATAAGATTTTTTTCTACAATTTCTTGCTTCTTACTTTTTGCAAGGCCAAGCCTATTGGACACTGTTATGCAATGTGTATCTACAGCAATGCCTTCGTTTATGTTATAAAGCTCGTTAAGAATTATGTTTGCAATCTTTCTCCCGACACCAGGAAGCAGAAGCAGATCTTGCATCTTATTGGGTATATGTCCATCAAATCTGTTGCTTATCATCCTTGATGCTTCTTTAATGTGCTTTGCTTTTGTCTTATAAAAATTTAGAGAATTTAAATCTTTCATAAGGGCAGGTGTGCTTGCTTTTGCATAATCCGCAAATGTCTTGTACTTCATGAATAGTTTTGCCACAACTTTGTTAACCTGCGCATCTGAATTCTGTGGTGAAAGAAATACAGCGACAAAGAGTTCCACTTCGTTAGAATTTGCCAGATGGGTGTGGGTTTCACCATTGTACTCAAGCATCAGCCTGTTAATCAAAAGTGTTGGGTCTATCATATTGTTTATTTTTATTTAGAATGTATTTATTTCTGACGTTTAGTGCATACAATTTCAAGATTCTTTCCAATCGTTAGCATCATTGCACCATCTGTGCCTAATCCGATGATATACTAGTGTGCCAGGATACTAACTACTTTCGCCTCGCGATAGGAAACGCGGGCTTTCCACTAAACATCTTGTAGGATTTCCCATCCGCATTGCCAGGATTTGAACAGTATGCTTCACGCCAATAAATTATTATATATAATATTGCAAAATATATAATATATGATCGACAATCCGCCTTATCGCTAAGGCGCTAAAGATGAAGACTTCACTGCTGGGATTGGGTGGTTCAATAAGATACGAGTCTTTTGCGGATATATTTTATACCTCCAATAGGAAAATATTAAGAGAATTTATAGACAAGGCTGTGAAAAAGGCAGAGATAGATGAAGAAATAGCCAAAGGGGCTTTTGGATTTGTTGCGCCGCATGCTGGCTACATTTATTCAGGAGAGGTTGCGGCATATACATATAAAGCTCTAGAAGCAAGGAGTAAATCAAAAAAAATAGACACGTTTGTTATGATAGGGCCAAACCACACTGGTTTCGGAGCCCCATTGGCAATATCAATGCAGGATTGGCACACCCCGTTTGGAGTTGTGGAAAATGATACAGAGCTTGCATTGGCAATATCAAAAAAAACACCATATGTGACACTCGATGAAGTAGCACACTCTGGTGAGCATTCGATAGAGGTTCAGTTGCCATTTTTGCAAAGAACAATAAGCAAACCTAGATGCGTCTTCATTTGCATGGGTAATCAAAAACTGGAGTTTAGCAAGCTTTTAAGCGAGGCGATAGCAAAAAGCGCAAAAGAATTGAGAAGGGAAATAATAATTATAGCCAGCTCTGATTTCAACCATTACGAGAGTGAAGAAGTAGCAAAAAGTAAGGATCTGCCTGCAATAGACGCGCTTGAGAAACTAGATTATGTGAAATTTAACAAGAAGCTTGAAGAAAAAGAGGATACAGCATGCGGCTATGGCCCGATAACCGTAGCTGCAATGTTCTCAAAAGAGAAAGGTGCAAAAAAAGGTTATTTATTGAAGTATGGAAATTCTGGAGAAGCAAACAAAGATTATAGCTCAGTAGTTGCTTATGCAAGCATTATTTTTGCCTGATTATTTTATTGCTGTGATCATGAATGCTATTTCTGAGAGTTTTTTTTCTTTTATGTTGTTATAGCCAAGCTCGACAAGCTTAGCGATTACCTGGTTTTCATCCACTTCAAATGTTTTTCTTATAAAGTATTTCATTTCCTGCCTAAGGCGTACATCAAGCACAGGCACCACGCTTGTTGAATAGTATATATTCAGGAGCTTTTTTAGCACACTATCCTTTGGCTTGAGCATGTCAAAAAGCATGAGCTTGCCTCCTGGCTTAAGAACCCTGTGCATTTCTCCCATTGCATCTCCAAGATTTTCAAAAAGATTAAGAGAAAGTGCAGAAATTATTACATCAAACTCTGCATCCCTAAAATTAAGAGACTCTACGCTTTTGAGAATAAATTTAACGTTCTCTCTGCCCTTGATTTTTTTGAAAGCCTCTTTGAGCATATCCTCATTTATGTCAATGCCAACCACTTTGCAGTTATTATATTTTCCAGCAATTGCAAGGGCGATTCTTCCTGTGCCTGTTGCAACGTCAAGTACCTTCTTGCGCTTGTTATCCTTGCCCAACTCTCTCAGCACTTCCCTTACAAATTTCTTCTCAGCTCCTATACTAACTAGATCTATCAAGCTGTCATAGCTTGAAGCTATTTTTGAAAAAAATGAATTTAAATTCATTCTATCGCAAGTATGTTGAACATATTTTATAAATATTGCTACAGAAAGCTTTTTATGGCTTAGATATTAGGTAGCCATAAAAGGAGAAAAAAATTATAAATCTTGCAGGCTAAGCTGGGCTGAATGTTATATTCATTATGCCAAAGTTGAAATTGCTCGATGGCCCGAACGCATTCTTTGAAGAAAGCACAATTACATTAAAGCCGGATGATAAATTGAGCGTAATTGAATAGTTTCTAGGGTTTTGCGACAATGGTATTGTTATGTTGCTGCTTTGTGAATTAAGGTATACCTCAAGGCTGGCATTTCTTTGATAATACATTGCTGAAAAGTTCATTTTTAGATGCGTTGCGTTTCTCGGAGCAAATAAGGCTATACCCCTTGTGTTGTTGCCCCACCACATTTCTTGTAATGTTTGGTTACAGAATGCAGAGGAACAAGCGTAATAGCCAGGGAACCAGTCCCCCAATATATATGAAATAACATGCTTGCCTACGTTTGAGTTTATGGCATTCTTTGTGGAAAACATTATGGTGGTATTTGACTGATAAACAGGTGATCCGAATACTGAATAAAGGTAGCTTGCAAGCTGCAAAAGCTGCGATGAGTTGTAAGCTTGCCTTATTATACTTATGAATCCAACGTTGAAATTGGCAAGCATATAAAGGTTAAGCTGCGAATAGTTTTCATTTATTGGATACGCAAGCATAAGCTCGCCAGTATTGCTTAAGTAGTTTGCCTCAACAGCCAGAGGTATTTCAGAAATTGCATTGAGTTGAGTTTGGTTGAATCGCGTAGCATAACCACCAACAAGCGGCTTGTGGAATACAGTCTGGTAATAAAGCTCAACACCCATGTACTTCATAGGCGCTTGGCTGCTGTAATTAGGTATTGTTGGCAAAATAAGAATTGAGTAATTGCCAGGTATTTCTCCTATATAATAGTATGCTTTTGGGATATATGCCTTTGTGACCTGTGGGAATAAAGCCCAGTATTCAAGCAGAATAATAACAAAGAAAAGCACAAAAATCTTTTCCTTGTCAAATTTTTCAGAAAGATATTTGAAGCCGAATGCGGAAAGTACAGCTAGTATTATAGTTACTGCAAAATCAAACCTACCAGGCTCCCTGAAAACGTTTAGCAAAGGCACTGTATGATAAACTAAATAAAGGCCAGGAACGAGACCAAAAGAGGAACTTGGAAATCCGCTAATACGCATATATGGACCCAGCGAAAGAAAGAAGAAAATTATCCCAACAAACAACCAAACCCCTATTTTGCCTATTTCTTTTTTCCTTAATCCGTAATAAACCGATGCCGAAATTAGAAAAAGCACGCTATATCCTATATAGGCTGTGCCTTCTGAAACATCAACTACAGAGTTTGCATAAAAAGACTGATAGCCAGGTATGCTATTAAATATTGGATTCAAGTATGATGGAAGAAAGAAAGAGGCGAGCGTATCACTGTAAAGCATGTTGTTTTTGATTCCAGCCTGCGAATTAACGTATGATAGAACCCCACCTTTTATTCCTTGCAACATGGGTATGAATCCTGGTGATCCTATTACAAGAACAAGTATTATAAAGATACCAAGTGAAATCGCAAATTTCTTTGACATAATCCTTTTTTTCTCGACTTTATCAAACGCAACGTAATATACGAGCATCAAAGCGGCAAACAGCGTTATTAGAATGCCTTGCTCTACATCACCGGCAAAGACAGCCAAGATGAAAAAAACTGAGGATAAAACTGCAAATTTAATCTTTCTATCTTTGATCATGAGCAGGAAAAACAGAATGAAAAGAGGTATGAACTCTATATTTGACCATTGAAGATGGCCTATACTTTGCACCAAGTGCTCTGGGCTTAAAGCAAAAATTAAACCGGCAAGAAAGGAGCCATAAATATCTCCTGTAAGATACTTAGCAAGCATGTACATGAATAATCCAGACAATATTATTCCTAGGATAATTAGTATATTTAGTGCAAAAGGCAAACTTATGAGCTGGAGCGGCAGTGAAAATAAGCCCAAAAGGGGAGACATTGTTTGTGTTATAAGGTTGGCGCCTACAGGGTAGTATATTAGATTAGTAAAGTAAGGCGTTGTGTGAAGGTTAAAGAGCGCATAGTTTACCCACCACAAGTTCCACATGCTTTGGTATGTATCACCACCATAACCTATAGTTGAATTCCACAATCCTATAGTAAGCTGCCAGAAAAGAATCAAAGCTATTATAGTATAAGCAGCCAGAGCCAGACCGTATTCCCTAATTCTGGCCTTATTTTTTTTGATAAGCTCCATGGTATCAGCTAAATTGAAACTAACAAAAATATATATAAAGTCATATATAAAAATCTTGTTAATTAAATGAAAAATATGGATATTGGCAAAATGAATAAGAGTAGTACCGGGGAGAAGTTGAATATAAGTATTATGGTGCTAGATTCCCTCAGGCTCAGCACATTTAATGAGATAAATAAAAATGGCAATTTTTTAAGAGGTTTCAATAACCTTGAAACTTGCATAGCACCAGCACCGTGGACCTTGCCTTCGCATGCTTCGCTTTTTACTGGATTGTATCCAAGCCAGCATGGTGCACATGAAACAAAAGATATAAAATCGTTAAACATAGAAAAAATAAAGCTAAGGAAAAAAACTTTCATAGATTACTTGAACAAGCTAGGTTATCATACTTATGCTATATCTGCAAATCCTTATGTGCATCCTATCTATGGATTTACAAGTTTTGGTTCATTTATAGAGGAGACATATTTTACTGATGTTTTGGGAAATATATTTGAGATACCAAAAAGGATCAAGGATGTTACTACAGAATATAGAGATTTGTACGGGGACAAGCCAGCAAATATAATATATTCGCTCTTGAAGGAAAATCCTGCGTATGCTATGGACTTACTAGCAGGGCTGCTTTTTTTGACGCCCATCAACATAGCTAAGAAATTTAAGGCAAAGTTTATTGAAGGATGGCCTTTGGAAAAAGGAGGGAAAAAAATTGTAAATAGAGTAATGAAGATGGAACTCAAGGAGCCTTTCGTACTCTTTATAAATATGATGGAACCACACGATCCGTATGTAAGGATAAAAAAGGACATTGATTGGTCTATGTCTTTTATGAAAAAGCAACTGAGCCAGGAGAGCATAGATTTGCGTAAAAAACTTTATTATGTGGCGTCTAAAAAGGCGCTGTATTATGCAGATAGAATAATGAAAAATCTTGATGAAAGGTTTGGTGATAATCAGATAAGGATAGTAACATCAGACCATGGCCAAGAGTTTAATGAACATGGCTTTATATATCATGGTGTTATGCTCCATGACGAGATAGTTAAAGTGCCATTTGCTATAGATGCCCCAAAGCGCTTTATGGTGCCAGATAGAAAATATCTCTCCCTTGTAAATGTGAAAAAATTTATTTTAAAAGCAATTGCCAATGATAGCAAAGCAATGAATGAACTTTATTCTGGAAAGATATATTCTGAAAGCTTTGGCATACCTTCAAACATAAGGTTGAAAAAAGGTATTGACCTTATGAAAGTAGAAAAAGAAGAAAGATATAGGATGAGGATTTTCCAGAAATAGTTATATGATTATTCCGATACCACAAAACTTTTTCCCGACATAGAATGAGAATCTTCCTAATTCCTTCACATCTGCATATTTTTCAAATGGAATTGGTTTATTAAGTTTTATATTAACTATACCTGCGTCGAGTGATGCTATTTCTTTGCCACCAATCTTTGTTCCAGACGATGCCTCAATGATTTCGATTATTTTTATGCTACCTTTAATTTCCTTTCCTAAAATCCTTATAGATAACTTCGAATTGTTTTTGAGCTTTGCAACAGTGAATAACAAAGCTCTAATATCCTTGCCCACGACCGGCGTGCCATTTAGAAGCACAGACCCTCTTGGGTTTTCTATAGGTGCGTTAATATCTATAGCTGCGCTTTCTCCCGCCACTGCTTTTTTAACTTTTTTTCCGTTTACTACTATCTTTGATATATTTCTTTCAAAACCTTGCGGCGAAATGCCAACAAACCCAGGCTTCAAAACGCCACTAAGTACTTTGACGCCCAAGGTTGTAGCCGCATTTGAATTTATTTGACCTTGTATAAGTGCACGCAATTCGCTTTTTGTGAGCTTGTCTTTTCTCTTTGCCATTTTGTACAATACTTCTAGAAGAGGCATTCCTTTGTACCACTTCATCTTGCTTGATTTCTTGATTATATTTTCTCCATTGTACGCAGATATTGGTACAAATTCAACGTTTTTGCCAAAGCCGATCTTGTCAAGGAAAAGCTTTATCTCGTTTGAAATCTTTTTGTACTCTTCAATGTTATAGTTGACCATATCCATCTTGTTTACAGCAACAACTAGCTTTTCAACACCGAGCATCTTCGCAACGAAAATATGCCTCTTTGTTTGATCTTTTATCCCTTCCTCTGGCTTTGCCGAAACAAGGAGCACAGCAGCATCGGCAAAAGAAGCGCCACTCATCATGTTCTTTATGAGTTCTTCGTGCCCAGGCACATCAATCATCTCAAATGCCAAGTCTTTGTACTTTACCTCTGCCCGTGTCGTATCTATTGTCAAGCCCCCTTTCCTTTCTTCTTCAAAGCTATCCAATATGAAGGCGGGTTCAAAAGGCTTGCCAAGTTTTTTGCTGTATTTTTGTGCCTCTTTTATTCTGGCATTGCTTACGGATTTCGTAAGCATTAGTATGCTACCTATCAGTGTAGATTTGCCGTGATCTTTGTGACCCAACATTGTTACATTTTTTACCAACATGCAATCATTACATATAACCTAAAGCCCTAAGCTTCTGCATCACATACTCTTTTTCCTTGTCCTGCTCTCTACCAGATCTTTCTTCCACATCTGTAGTTTTGAGCTCTTTTATTATGCTATTTATGTCTTTGGCATTTGATTTTATTGGCACTGTGCAGTGAGTACAACCAAGGCTCCTGTACCTGAAGCCGTTCCTTGATAGGTATAATGGATTTATCGGAATTTTTTCTTTCTTTATATATCTCCATATATCAATCTCATTCCAATCAAGAAGGGGGTGCACTCTTACGTGACCAGAAGTATCAAGCTTTGAAGAATAGTCATCCCAAAGCTCGGCAGGCTGATTTTTGTAGTTCCACTTGAAATTTTTATCTCTCACGCTAAAGACCCTTTCTTTTGCCCTTATGCCATGCTCATCTCTCCTTATAGAAACTATCAATGCATCAAACCTATAATCATTCATCACTTTCTTTAATGCTTCGGTTTTGTTTGAGCCGCAGCAGCTGAAGCCAGAAATTTCTGGTTTTATTTCACTTCTTGCCACAATAAGATCCAATTTCCATTTTTTGGCAAGTTTCTCTCTGAATTCATAAGTTTCTGGAAAATCTATACCGTTGTCTATATGTATAACCGGAAAAGGCACTTTTCCTAGAAAAGCCTTTCTTGCCAAGGCTAGCATTGTTGTGGAGTCTTTTCCCATACTCCATAATGCGGCAACACTCTTGAACCTTGAGTTTGCCTCCCTTAAAATATATATGCTTCTCTCTTCTAATTCCTTTAGATTTTGTTCTATCACAATATCACCATTTGTTAATGTTGAGAAGGCTTTTGAGATATATTGTTGAACCTTCTATCTTCTTAGATTTCATAAATATTGGTACTTGAAAAAGGAGCTTGCCAGTCTTGTCATAAAGCTCAGCATAGGATTTTCTCAAATCCTCTGCTTTTTTAAGCGAACTTTTTTGGTACACTATTCGATAATATTTTATTTTAGATTTTGGCAATGCCTTTGCAAACTTTTTCCAGTTTTCCTCCACTGGATTTTCATTAAGCTCCTTTATAATCTGATCTATTTCCATAATTGCACCTTAAATATAACCCAATGCCTTTAGCTTTTTTGTCAGTTCATCATTGGCGCTATTTTTTCCCTGTTTCTCCTCCTCTATCTTTACAAAGGTTTCTCTCAATACATAAGTGGCATATTCTGATACAGATGAAAAGCCTGTGTTTTTTATAGATTTCTGCATTTTTTCAAAAAGGGGAGTCGGAATTGTTATTGTGGTGTACTTTCTTTTCGTAATTTTCTTCTTGTTCTTTGTTGCGCCGTACATTGCCTCATTTTTCATATCCCCACCTTTAATGTTATATAATGTTATAACATTAAATATAAAAAGATTGCGCAAGAAAAAGCATGCATGGTTTATGTTATGCAAATTATTTAGATTGCAGACTTATTGCATAACATCCCACCACGATGAGGTAGTAGGTTTTTCTATCCACGTTTTATAAAAAGGTGCGAAAGTACAAGGATTAGCAAGCATTAAATACTTTGTATTGCTATATATAAACAAGGCGAGCAAAAGGTTGATTTCATGGGTGGCAAAGGTATTATAAACAAATATGAAATGCTCGTTGGAGAAATAAGGAAAATTTCTAAAAAGCAAAAACTTGAAGAAAATGAGCAAGTGGAGAGGGATAAGGCTATGCTTGTTGCATCTCTATCCTCAAATCATTCGTGGAAGACTTATAAATATCTTCATGAAGGTATGGATTTGGACAAAGACGCTGTAGCAATGGAAGCAAAATCTGCGTTTAATGAAGGATGGAAGAATATTACAGAAAAAGATGTTGAGGAAGTAGTTTGCTCAAAAGTGGATGAGTATTTATTGTCCACCTGGTTTTTTTATGCTATACCAAATGAAAGAAGGGATTACTTCAAGAATCTGCTTGAAAAGATGAGAAAAGAATATGTAGATGGAATAGAGCCTATAGAAAAAAAAGAGTAGCAAAATAATACTGCATGCCGCTGGGCATGTGGCGCAACTTGGATAGCGCACCTGGCTTCGGACCAGGTGGTTGCGGG
>JBMFSM010000010.1:0-15485 GCA_049967555.1 Candidatus Micrarchaeia archaeon | reverse complement strand
ACATTATTGACTGCGGTGTCCTGCTGCAGTCAAATCAACATAGTAGGATGTCAGTAAAGTATTATATATCTTAAAATCATATTAATTAAATGTGGTTTATATGGTAGATTTAGTAAAGACCGGTATAGAAGGGCTCGATTCTATTTTATACGGCGGCATACCTGCTTTGAATCAGATATTGCTGGCAGGAGGTCCGGGTTCTGGCAAGACTCTCCTCTCTTTTGAGTTCCTATATAAGAATGCTAAAATGGGTAATCCTGGTGTCTTTTTTGCCCTTGAAGAAAATGCTAAAAAAGTAATTGAAAATGCAAAATCTGCCTTCAATACATTTGGAGATATAGATAACCTGATCGCAGAAGGCTTGCTCACTATAGAAAGCCAAGAGCCAGCCTCGCGTATACAAACTGAAGAGGGCTCCACCTCTTACGAGTTTGGAAGAATATTATCTGAGATAGAGAGCACAGTTTCTTCTACAAAAGCGACACGCGTAGTGATAGATTCCCTTTCATTGCTTGATCTCCTTGTAAGTGATCCCGCCATATATAGAAGATCTATGCTTGCACTTGTAAATAATCTAAGGCGCATAGGTGCGACCTCTATATTAACTTCTGAGCTTTCTAGTCCAGAGAGATCGAAGCTTGAGTTCAAATCGGAGTTTTTCATATTTGATGGCATAATAATAATGTATCAAGTTGGTGAAGAAGAAAAAAGGAAATTGGCCTTAGAAGTTATAAAAATGAGAGGAAACAATCACAGTTTTGTAACAACACCTTATGAAATATCTCCGAAGGGCTTTAAGGTATATTCAGCAGAGCAGCAGTTCTAGTGTTGGCAAACTGTCCACAGCTTCAGCTATAAGCTTTCAATCGGAATGATTCAATGGAACACAGCTTCAGTACAGAATCAGGCTTTATGTCAGAGCAAATGCGTTCACAATATCATTTCTACTGGAAACTTGGAAGGATTTTTGGTCATGAACATTCTTTCACTCCAGCAAGAATTTCCACCATATCCATACTTGAAAAGATATGGGATATATACTCTACAATTCATCCTACGGTCAAAACCTGGATTTCTTTGTTGAGTTTAGGTGAAATTAGATGGTAAATAAAAATCCCGGCAAGGGGAAAAATAACATTATTCTGTATTCTATATTGGTCATTATACTGCTAATTCTGGCTCTTGTTTCAACACTTTTAAATCAGGTAAAATCACCACAGCAGAGATGTGCTAGCATAATCTTGCCCCAAGAGAAAGCATCCTGTTTTACAAGCCTTGCAATTACCACAAATAATGCGTCTGTATGTGAAAACCTGAATGGGTCATACTTATCTTCTTGTTACCAAATTCTTGCATATAACACAAACTCCCCTAATCTGTGCAAAAATTTGCTTTCTTTGCAGCCCTCTTCAGGGATCAATTGCATAAAACATTTTGCCAATTTGACTGGAAATGCCACACTTTGCAATCTACTTCCAAGCGCCGATTCACAAAGTTGCTTTTTCTCTGCAGCGCTTACCTCAAATAATAAAAGTCTGTGTAACTTTGTAGGTGCAAATTCAAGCTTATGTTTTTCTTCTTTGAGTTTTTCAAACGCAATAAAATATGAAAACTTATCATCTTGCAATAACGTATCGCAAAGCACAAATACGAGCTTTATTTATTCTCTGCTCTCTTTTTCGAAAAACGAGCTGAATTTAACACTTTCTAGTTTTGCCTCGTCATTTATCTCTTATGGGTATAAAATAAACGCAAAAGATCTGTGTGTAATAGACGTGGCTAGTGAACTTAGAAACACCAGCATTTGCTCAAAATTAGATTCATTTATGGCAAACCAGTTGTGCCTTAGGGTGGTATCCCCCCCTTCAGCAATTTCAAATTATATTAATTATACAGCGTTGCTTGATTCTTGTGCCAATTCCGGTGCCTTTGCAAATATATGCAGAGAGAGTATCTTGATATCCGAAGCTGTGGCTACAAAAAATATCTCTATTTGTAAAAGTATGAATCAATCATCTTCTTGGAATTGCTTTTCATCTCTTGCCCATGCAACAGGCAACACTTCATATTGTGGCTATATATCAAATGCAACCATAAACAGCGCCTGCCTATTTGAAATTAAGTACAACGTTACAGATCAAACAACGTAGTGTTTTAAATGGAGCATATTGTTACCTCTATAAGATTCGCAGCAGACCAAAGAGAGAATGTTTATTATCTTCTTGATTCAGACATAAAAGAGCTCACTGAGGCGAAGAGCAGCTTTTCTTTAAATTTATATGATATAGTACGCTCAAAAAGCAGCCTTGGTGATGTGCTTTCTGATGTGGACTTTTCTGCAGCCTCTTCCAAGGAAAAAGAGAAGTATCTTTTGGCTGTAAAAAATTCCGCAAGAAATCTCTCAAAAAATACACCCTTCTATCAAAACGAAGAAGTAAATGAATTAACCATGAAAATGCTGCCGAAGCTTAGAGACTCCTCTATTTTTTTTCTTTCTAAGTTTATGCTTGGAGCTCCTATTATATTTAGATTCCATAATGATTCAGACGGTGCAGTTGGAGCTTACAGCATATTTAAGTCGTTATTTCTGAAAGGATTTTCCAAATTTAGAGACAGAACTGCTTGGCGCATGCAAAGGGGTGTTATATATACACTAGAGGATGCAAGCACAGATATATTGTTTGCAAACAATTTTTCTTCAGTTGTAAAACCTTTGCTTGTGATAATAGATTTTGGCACGCTTACAGAAAGCAATCCTGGGATTTCTCTTGCAAATGAAAAATTTGACATCCTCTGGCTTGACCACCATCCCATATCTAGTGGTTTTGAAGGAACAAAACTAGAGCACTATATAAATCCTTGGCTTTTCGGGGGTGATTCTGACTATACCGCCGGTCTTCTTGCATGCACTTTCTCAAAAATATACTCAAACATAGAAACAAGCGAGATAGAAGAAGCCTCGCTTGTAGGTGATTATAGCAGGTTTGTCAATGACAATAAAAAAGGTAAAGAAATATCTGAGTTGCTTGAGCTTGTTACAAGCGATACAAGAATAATAAATTCGAAGGATTTAAGTCCGTATGAAATAGATGAAATATTATCAAATGAGGAAAAAAGAATAGAGTTGCTTAGTTACGCGCGTCTCCATATGAATGAAGCCCTTGATGCAGCATTGCAAGCTGTAAAAGTTTATAAAAGTGAAAAATCCAATTTGTATCTGCTAGACTTCGAAAACGTCCGAAGCGATGATATGAGATACCCGCTTCCTGGCAGATTTGCTTCAAAACTCTTGTCAAAAATAGAGGCTCTTAGTGATAAGCCTTGCATAGTTGTGCTCCATTTTTCCACTTTTATATCCCTCAGGGCAAGCAAAAGCCTTGATATAGATCTCATTGAGGTAGCAAAATCAGCAAAAGCTTCTTTTAAATATGTTGATTCAGCTGGGGGACACAGGAGTGCAGTAAGCATAAAGCTAAAAGATGAAAATTCAAAAAAAGCTGTGATAAGTTTTGTAATTCAAAAGCTGGGATTTACCACCCATATGGCTTGATGTGTTTTATCTCTTTTGGGTTGTATGCTTCCTTAAAAAGTGTTTCTTTATAATCAACAACCTCTCCCTTTGCATCGTCTGCTTTGGCATGCACGTTATTTTCCTCCAAAATTTCTAATATCTTATTGAGGCTTATTTTCTTGAGCTGACTCTTGTTTTCCTTTTCCTCTGGATTATAATATATCTCTATTGTCCCCTTTTGGTAATTTACTTTTGCCTTTATTATTGCGTCGTTTGTGAGAAGCCTGTACTGCAGTCTTGCGGAGTGCGGTATATCTACAAGTTCCTCTTTTTTTACATTGATAATAACATGTCTAATCTTGTCATAAGGTATTATATTGAGGCTCATAATTACACCTTCTTATTTACTGGCAACTCGAAAAAATTTATCTGCTTATCGTATGTCTCATGATATTCCTCCATCTCTTCAAGTTTTTTCACGTCTCTAATATATTTCTCTTTATGGTAATCCCAGTCTGGGTTTAACTCTTTCCATTTGTCTTGTGATATACTATATTGCCTCTGTATCTTGTCTCTATATATTTCTGGAAATACATTGAAAGTGCAGAATGGAAGTATCTCACCATCTGGCATTACATAATGTATGTCACATTTTTCCACTCTTGATATATCATATGTATACTCATCTTGAAAATGCATCATGCCAAGGAAAAGTGATTTCACATGGAATGCTCCAAGCGAAGCGAAGTCATGCTTTATCAAAACTGTCGTAAGCAGTTTTGCTACATTGATACTTTTTGGCATCTTTTCCTTGTCTATGAATTTGCTCAAACCTGCTACGGCTTTAATAGCCATCAGCTTCCTCTCTAGTTTGCTCTTTCCTTCCATCTCTTTTGCTGAGTTTTGGAGATATTCTATCATGCCAGCTGCATCTATAAATCTCGTTATAGGTATTACTTTGTTGTCTTTGTCAAGGAACGCATATGTTCCAGCTCCGCAGGCAAAATGTATCGAGAGGTCATAAGTCACATTTCCGGAAAGCGCCTCTACAAATTTGCTTATGCCACCTGTGTAAGGAACTGAAAACCAATCTTCCTTTGCTATGACACCGTTTGTCTGCTCTTCTATTAGTTTTATTGATCCTGGAATTGTAATTCTTTGCCTCTCCCTAAGTTTGTCTGGCATCCTACCAACAAGAGAGACTGGTTGGAAATTAACCGCCCTTACTATATCTATGTTGTTGAGCGCAAAATTTATTATGTTGCCAAGATCATTTTCATTTATGCCTCTTATCACAGTTGGCACAAGGACTATCCCAACATGTGCTTTTCTCGCCGCCTTTAGCGCAAGTGGTATCTCCCAATGATTTTTAGGGTTTGTCTTCTTGCTTGTACCATCGAAACTCATATACAATGTATTTACTCCTGCTTCCCTGAGCTTGACGAGCTGTTCGTTATCAAAACCTAAATTAATCCCTGTAGTATTGAGCTGTATCTGATCGAAGCCGACCTTTTTTGCCAATTTTACAATATCAACAAGATCTTTTCTCATTGTTGGCTCTCCGCCTGTTATTTGAAGCGCATTTGTGGCGACTGGCTTCTCGTTTCTCAAATCCACAAGCATTTTTTCTATCTCTTCAAGGCTGGGTTCATATATGGGTTCGCCTTCCTTTGCATAAAAGAAGCAGTACCAGCATGAAAGGTGGCACCTGTTGGTGACAACTATATTTGCAAGTGCTGTATGCGATTTGTGCCTTGAACAAAGGCCGCAGTCGAATGGGCAGTTTTCCCCTAGAGCTTGATAATTGGGATTTGATATACCTCTGCCAATGTATGCGTATTTGCTCATCTTTTCATACATTTCGTAATCTTCCCAATACTTCTCTACAGTCCAACCATGCTCTGGGCAGTATTTCCTTATCATTACATTGTTCTCATCCTTATAAATTATTCCATCTATTATTAACTTGCATGTTGGGCAGACTGTTTTTGTCTTGCCAAGTGTAGGCATCTTTTCCATCTCTTCAATGCTCCTATGATATGGGGTTGTTATATCTTTTTCATTAACCACGTTTGGCACCTCTAGTGCTTTTATTAAGTATATTATCAATATTTTTTTTCAAAGCATCAGCTATAAATCTCTTTGAAAAAGCATCAGCTTTGGAGGCTATGCTTATCTTGGTGGCATAAATTCTTGCAATCTTTCCTCCCATTTTCCTGCTTGAGCTTGACACTTGCGGAAGCTTGAACAGAATTCCGTATTTTGGCGGCTTGCTCTTATACTTTATATGCTTAAACAACGCCTTTTCAGCGCCAAGCAGCTGTATAGTACTCGCCGGCATTAGCGCAAGCTTATTAAGCGAGCCAGCCTTACTTAAAAGCTCTGCCGCTATCTTTGTATCTATCAGGTATGTTATATTGGGCATTAGCTTTTTTGCTGTCTTGTCTATATAAACCTCTATTCCTTTTTTTGTTTTATCTATATCTATCACAAGATTGGCAAGATCTAGCAGATTGTTATACTCCTCATTTGGCTCCCTACCTATGCTTCTTGTTGCCGCAGCTACTACCTCATTTGCTTTATTCTTATCGCCAAGGAGCACGGAAAGTTCTTCAGCGCTTATCTCTCTTTTATCCTTGCCGAACTGCGCAACAAATTTTGCATATTTTTCTTGGTTGCCCAGCTTGAGCTCTGGAAAATATATACTATACCATTCTTCAAGCCTCTCAAAAGCAAGATTCTCCACTTTTTCCAGCTGAAGATACGTACTTATCGCTTCTATAAGGCTATGCTCATCGCCAGCATAAGCTGTGCTCAAGCTATCCCTTGCCTTTGCTAGCAGCCTTCTTCTCTTTTCTTCTACACTTTCTTTCCTCAATCAAGCACCATTACTTAGTAGTTTCTTAAATAAAGTATAAAAAGATATGGGTATAACCGAGTTATTAAAATAAATATTTTATATTTGTTTGTACGCATATCTTCTTGTGATCACATGGAAAAAAGAGAAAAAGAGTCAAAAATATTAAATATTGTGAGCAGGAGGGGGATATTCTTCCAGTCATTTGGCATTTACAAAGAGCTTGGTGGCTTTTATGATTATGGGCCTGTTGGAGTAAGGATGAGAAGAAACATAGAAAATGTATGGCGCAGGATTTTTGTGGAGATGAGCCAGGCCATAGAAATTGAAAGCACAACCATAATGCCTGAAATTGTATTCAAAGCTAGCAGCCATCTGAGCACATTTACAGATCCGATGGTAAAATGCAAATCATGCAATACACCCTACAGGGCAGACAAGCTGCTCGAGGAATTCTATGAGAATAGGAATGATATTCATTCTTCAGAACTGGTAAAAAATATGGGTATAGATGAGCTTGACGCTAAGATAAAAGAGCATGGGATAAGATGTGAAAAATGTGGTGGGGAACTTTCGCACATAGAAAAATTCAATTTAATGTTTCAGCTTAAAATAGGGCCTACTGGCAGTGAAATTGGCTATCTAAGGCCTGAGACGGCGCAGGGTCTCTTCGTTGATTTCAAGGATCTTTTCAAAACGCAAGGGATGAAGATACCAGCACTTGTCGCTCAAGTGGGCAAGAGCTACAGGAATGAAATCTCTCCAAGGCAACAGCTTGTCCGTATGAGGGAATTCACACAAATGGAGCTTGAGCTTTTTTTCGATCCTGAAGAAGATGTGAAGGAAATAGGGTTCTATGATGTTGAAAAAATACTAGATACTAAAATAAATTTCGTGAATAAAGGGAAAAGCGAACCTGAATATGTAAGCTTGGGTGAGCTCATCAACGCAAAAAGAATACCAAACAAACATTTTGCGCTTCTTATTTACATGGAAGAAAAGTTCATGCAAGCACTGGGCTTTAATAAAAATACTTATAGATTCAGGGAACTTGAAAAAACCGAACTGCCTCACTATTCTAAAGGGAATGTTGATTTAGAGATAAAAACAGAGTACGGCTTCATAGAAGCTGCTGGAAATGCGTATAGGACTGATTTTGACCTTTCTTCGCATTCCAAGATGTCTGGGGCAGAGATTAATGTAATAAATAACGGAAGAAAATTTATTCCGCATGTTGTTGAGGCAAGTGTGGGGCTCGATAGAATATTATTCGGTATTTTGGAAAATGCATTGTCAAATGACAAGCGCGAATGGCTTTGGCTCAAGCTCAGTGAAACTGTGGCTCCATATAAATATAGTATATTTCCGCTTCAAAAAGATGAGAAGCTTGTGGTAAAAGCCAAAGAGATTGCAAAGCTCCTTGTTGAGAAGGGGGTAGATTGCTATTATTCTGAAACAGGAAGTATAGGTAAGAGATATGCAAGGGCTGATGAGATTGGAGTACCTTACTGCATAACCATAGACTACCAGACGCTTGAGGATGATACAGTTACAATAAGGTATAGAGACACAGCAGAGCAGGTTAGAAAGGAGATAAGTGATATATCTTAAGCGTTTAAATAAAATACGGCTTGAGTGTTTGAATGTCAATTTCCTTCATTGCAAAAGATTTCAATATGCAATACACAATAGAAAGCGCGCAGCCGCTTACATTCTTTGCAGACTATTCCTTCAGTGAGGCGTCTGGCAAAATATCTTACATACTTGATGAAGGAGATATAAAAATAGAATCGGAGCAAAAAGATGGAGACTGCCTCATACAAGGCGAAAGTAATAACTATTCAAACAAAGAGATAAAAGCAGAGATTAAAAAAAGGTTTGATCTTGATTTAAATCTGAAAAACATTTATTCAAAAATAACAAACGACAAATTCATCGAAGCCGCGGTGAAAGAATTTCATGGGCTACGTATAACAAGGAATGGTATATGGGAAACTTCCCTTTCGTTCATAACAAGTGAATTTAACAACATAAAAAGAATAAGAAAAATAATGAAAGGTTTAATAAATAGATGGTCATACCTTCCGAATTCAAACTCAATTTCAAGCTTGAGCATACAAGAACTCAATGCGCTTGGTTTTGGTTTCAGATCTGCGTATATAAAAAATTTTGCAAAAAGCTATGACGAAGAACTTTTCAAAAGCTACGGGCGGCTAAATTATGCAGATGCAAAGAACGAACTGATGAAATATGATGGTATAGGGGACAAGGTCTCAGACTGCATCTTACTGATGGGATATGGCAAGTTGGAGGCTTTCCCAATAGATACTTGGGTGAAGCGCGTAATGATAAATTATTATTTCAATAGGGACGTAGGATTAACTGAGCTGCACAACTTCGCAGAAATGAAATGGGGTAATTATGCGGGATATGCGCAGCAATACCTATTCTGGTATGGCAGAAGCACAGCATTGTCTTCAATGGCAAAAAGACTTTAAAACATACTTGTTGCAAAAGCATTTTGTGATTCTTGTAGCTATCAAAAGCAAATATCAAAACTATTAAAACTAAAATTATCAATAAAGCATTCTATCCGCACATATTGTTGATATAATTTTAATAGACATGGCGCATAAAGATTTTATTGATTCAAAAACGGAAAAGAAGATTGCAGGAACAAACAATGCATCTATTCTTATTTAGCTTCATCGATCAATCGAATATTATGGCAGAGTCGATAAATCTATTTGAACCAACATTTATAAATTTATTCTAACTATTATATTTAAGGTGTTGGAATGGTATCAAAAGAAAAACAAATTATTGTAGTAGATCCTGAATTATGGGTGAAGAGAAATCTAAATTTTATAGAAAAACAATCTAGATGGCACATCTTTACCACTATCTATTGGGGTATTTATGTACTTATACTTGGTTCTCTTTTGGTTTTCTATAGCTCAATATCTATTAATCTGATATACCTATTTGGCACTTCTTTGATAATATTTTCTATAATGCTTATAATATATGGATTCTCTGTAGCACTTCATTCCAAGCTGATGAAAAAATATGCCTGATTAAAAGATATGCCTGATTTTTGAAGTTTTTTATATCTTTTCTTCCATATTCTTTTTATCTTTTCTGTTTCCTTAGTTGATGTAATGAAAGTTCCAAATATCTATTCTCATAAGAATTTAAAATATTTAATATCAATACCTATAGCTTTGATGATTGTTGGCTTATATTTTTCTTCTTTCATACCATACGATTCATCGCTTGCCGGGGGTTTTAGCGTCTCGCTTCTTACAAATCAAACGGTCAACACTGCCGCGCTTGCTTCAAATATAAGTTCATCTCTTAAAGTTGTAAATCCTGAAGTTATACAGAGCAAAAATGGCATAAGCATAACTATACCAATGAATACAAGCTTGGCGGATGCAGAAAGATACCTGCTTGCTTTTTACGCATATAAATCAAACTATACTTCTTTTTCTTTTAATGTGACAAGTACGAGTCTTGCATTACAGAGAGACCCTGGGAATAGCACATTGCTTGCTCAACTGGCGAGTTCAAAGGAAAAGTTAAATGAGACCGTACCTGGTATGGTTGGTGCTCTCTCATCTGAGCTCGAATCCCTTAGGCCAATAGTGGGGAATATGAGTTTCAACGCAAGCAATATAAACAACATGAGTGTAGTTGCCCAAGCTGCTTATACCAAAGCTGGCAACCTATACGAAGCAAAGCTGATAAATACAATAAAACCTTTTGTGAAATTTTCGTCTTATTCGTACGAGGAAGTAACTCCAACGCTTAGCTCGTTTTTTCTTTCGCAAGTTACCTTTATAATAATTATTGTATTCATATTAATCTCAATTTCCGTCTTTGTGATATTCAGATCACTAATACCTTCGCTTGCCATAATCTTCGGAGCAGGAAATGACATAATAATAGCTCTCGGTGCGATGGGCCTTTTTAAGATTCCCCTTGGCATAGCGAGCCTTGGTGGTTTACTTATGCTTATAGGTTATTCAATAGATACGGAAATCCTCACTTCAATAAGAATACTAAAAAGGCATGAAGGTACGCCTGAAGAAAGGGCATATTCTGCTATGAAAACAGGTATGACTATGACCTCTACTGCTATAGCAACATTTGCTACTTTGTTCATAGTTTCGCTAATTGCGTATGTGCCTACATATTATGAAATTTCTGGTGTTGTACTATTTGGTTTGATTGGAGATTTATTTACTACTTGGTTTGGAAATGCCCCAATGGTTCTACTATATAAGAAGAAAAAGGAGAGGAGATAATGAATGCTATAAACTACTTGAAAGACAAAAGGATTCTAATGCTTATAGGCATAGTTGTTGCGCTGCTTGCGCTAGACATATTCTATGGCACAGGTCCACCTTATTATCTGCATTTTGGGATAGAATTTACAAAAGGCACACTTATACCTATAACCTTAGAACAGCCCGTGAGCCCAAGTGAGATGAGCCAGATTATTAGCATCTTGCAACAACGAGTAAATACGTTTGGCCTTAAGGAGGTAACTATAGAAGGTATCGGTAATTCTAACATTGACATAACGATCCCTTCTGTTTCTGGGAGTGAAATTAATTCAACGATAAACATAATAGAAAGCCAAGGTGTATTCGAGGGAGTGGTAAATGGGGAAGAGGCGCTTAATGGCTCGTCAATAATGAGCGGCAGCATAGGAGCCATGCCTCCTTCAACATTCGGAAATAATGTTTCTTGGGCTGTGAACTTCTACATAACACAAGATGCTGCTCAAAGATTTGCAAAGGTGGTATTTGGTCAAGCCAACAAGCCACTTTATATGTTCCTTGACAGACCTTCAAGCGCAATTGTTTTGCTCAATTCTTCAATTCTTCAAAACGCAGGGGTGCGTGGTACAAGTTTCCAAAATCTCGTTTCTTCATTGGAAAACGCCGTGGCACTTGGAAATATGACCATACCTATAGAAATATACAATCCAAGTGGGAGCAATTGGAACTCTATATACTCTTTCTTTTCTTCCCACAAATCAATGTACAAAGAGGTTATACTTGCAAAAGACACACCGTCATTTATGGCTGAAAACCTTTCCTCTTTGAATTATTCTTTATTTTATGTAAGCACTTCAAACATTACTCCAGTTTTCACACCTATACAAAATCCATCCAATCCAACAACCAGCTTGTATATATTGAATTCATGGCCTGCTGTGGGTTTGCTTTCTGCTCCTTTGCTTAGCCCAGGTGTCACAAACGGTTCAATAGGGCAAAGCTACCAGATAAGTGGATACGCCCCTGTAAATCTCTCCCTTCAGGATAAGGTAAGTTATGCCCAATCTCAATCACAGATGATAGCCAGCATACTCAGTGGAGGCGCGCTGCCTGTGCATGTTATAGTTGGCACACCGAACCCTACGCCCCCAACTCTAGGCAAGCACTTCTTATATATAAGCGCAATTGCTGCTGTTCTTGCAGTAGTCGTTGTGACATTTATAATAGTAATAAGGTATAGAAGGGCCTTCCTTATAATACCTATAATATTGACGACTTTCACAGAGCTATTTATAATACTCTCTGTAATAGGCTTGATAGGCACCATAGACCTTGCCGCTGTAGCTGGTATGATAGCAGTTGTTGGTACTGGAGTTGATGCTCAAATAATCATAACAGATGAGCTTATTTCTGGAAAAGGGGAGGCCGTAAAGCTTAAGCTTGGCAATGCTTTTTACATAGTCTGGGCAGATGCAATACTGCTTGTCATAGCAATGCTGCCGCTTCTTTTCTCCACTTCTCTTGTCGATATAGTTGGATTTGCAGAATCTACTATACTGGGTGCTCTTCTTGGCGTATTGGTAACAAGGCCCGCATACGGAGCAATAGTGAGCATACACTATGGGGCTGATAAGAATGCCTAAGCACTGCCCTATCTGCAATAGGTCTAGCGATGATTTTAAGTTTTATGGCGAATTCTGCGAAGTTTGCACTAGAGAAAAAGTAAGTAAAGATATACCAAATACAGTGCGCGTGGAGAAATGTAAAGTGTGTAAAAAGATACGCCTTGGAAATTCTTTTGTCGAGCCGAGCATGCCGAGCATAGAAGAAGAGCTGAGGCACGAGCTCCCACAATTTGAAATAAGCTTAAAAGACTATAATATCGATACCTCTATTGCTGATGTTGAATTAGCTACTTATATTCACAACGAGAGGCTCGTCTTGGAAAAGAAGATAAGTATAAAATACATCAAAACCATCTGTAGGCAGTGTATGAGGCGCCTTGGCGGTTATTTTGAAGCTGTATTTCAACTGCGTGGAGATCCTGAAAAAATAAAAATATTCAAAGAAAGCGTGAAGAATTTTTTTGAGTCAAATAATGAATTTGTAGTAAAAGAGGAAGATGCAAGCGGCGGTATGAATATTTATCTAAGCAACAAAAAGCTTGCTGCAAGCTATCTTAATATGTTTAAAGTGCATTTTGTAAGATCTTTTACTCTTCATACTGTGAAAAATGGGAAGAAGATTTATAGGAATACTTACTCAATCCATCTCTAGTGATAGAATGCTTAAAGACATAGATAAAATAACAAAAGAGTTAGAAAAGGAACAAAAAAGGCTCGATGGTGTTATTGCACTGTCAAGTCAAATAATAAGGCTTTCTGGGCAACTAATTACAGCGTTACACTCTGACAACAAGCCTCTGGCCACAAATCTTGTGTCTGGCCTAAAGAAAGAAATGCGCAAACTTAGAAAAATTGAAAAAGGTTTTGAGTATTACTCTCTCCAAGCCCATCAGGAATTCGTAGAAGCCCTCTCTTTTAACGAGCTGAAAAACAGCAGAAAGCTACCCAGCGCTGCAGAACTTGACGAAAATAACATATCCTATCTTTTAGGTATAATGGATCTTGTTGGCGAGTTGAAAAGGGAATCTCTAGACGAGCTTAGAAAAGGTGGAAAAGAAAAAGCTATAGAATACTATGAGCTTATGAAAGATATTTATGATTCTACACTCCACATCCGTTTTGCCAATTCTTTGCTCCCTAATTTCAGAAAGAAGCAAGATGTGGCTAGGATACAGCTAGAGAGTGTCCTTGAGCTCCTAAGTAAATAGTGCTATAATATAAAGTACATCTTAAAGCAAACTTTATGTTTTTATGTTTTTAAAAATAGTAGAGCATCTATACAAAGATAAAGAATATATAAAATATAAAAATTATTTATCTAAAACGAGCCTTAAACTATTTAAATCTTTCTTATGTATATTTTTATATATTATTAATATTTAATATAAAAGTGATGAAATGAAAAATTATAGAAAAAGAACAAAAGCGCAAAGTGCAATGGAATACCTCATGACCTATGGCTGGGCCATTCTTATAATTGCCGTTGTACTCGGGGCACTATTTTCGCTTGGCGTCTTTAATAGTTCTTCAATGCTTGGTACGTCGTGCATACCTAATCCTGGTTACATGTGCCAAAATCCTGTATTAAACACTGCGGGTACACTATCGCTTACTGTCGGCCAAGCTACTGGTTCAACATATTATAACGCAGTCTTCTATGTTGCACCACAGACCTCAGCACTAAATACTTATGGATTTCCATCAACTGCATATGCTGCAACACCTATCACTTCGCTCGTAAGTGGACAAACAGCTCCTGTAACTTTCAATCTTGGTAGTAGCTATACCTCAATAGGTACATCTTTTTCAGGTTATGTCTGGCTTAATTACAGTTCAACCGCCGGTGGTTCTGCTTCTATCTCGCAAAAGATTGCAACATTAATAGTAAAAGTATCCTAAATTTTTGTTTTAGGGCCTTTGCCCTTTCTATTCTTTTCAATATATTCATGTGCTTGTTATTGTTATCTTTCAGATTTGTTATTATCCTTTATCATATATAAAAATTCCTCGAGCATTGCAGGGCTTAAAATTGGCTTTCTAAGCCTTTCATAATCATCTGTAACTATTCGTGGGCAGGCTGTATTTATAAATGCATCAATTTCAAGCATATTATTTAACGAATCAAAGTCAAACGTATTTGCGGTTAAAATAAGTCCATATAACCCATTCTTTGCTAGCTTGTTCTTAATCATTTCCGCAAGTTTTATGTTGTATTGGCCAGTCTTTGTACTTACCAATATACCAAAAGTCTTTGCCTTTAAACTTTTTATTTTCATAGCTTTTTCTAAACCTCTCCTTTTTTCTCTATACATATCTAGAGATTCAATCTTTTTTGCAAATGGATCAATTGCAAAGAAAGGCTTCTTTGTGGTATATACTGCACCAAGTGGATGAAAAAGTCCACCTCCAAAATAGATATGTGCATCCACCTCACTATCTATGCTAGATGCACTTCCAGGATCGCAGCCAAGAATCTGGCCTTTATACTTTGCAAACATATTTGGCTTGCCTATATAAACCTCTTTTCCATTTTTTTCGTAAAATCTCTTTATTTCTTCAAGCTGTCCTATATGTTGGACTGTTGTAACAATACCTATCTTTTTGTAAGGCTTAAGCACGTCTATGCTTTTTTCTAAAATCGACAAGTCGGCATCTATCCTATACTCTACATATTCTACATTAAAAGACGCATGCATAAATTCTGCATGGCCAAAGTGGATAAGTTTTTCAGCGCCTATTTTTTTTGCTTCTTCAATAGCCAGATCACAAGCACCAAAGCTTGGGGATGCTGACACTATTACCTCATTACCTTCTTTCTCTAGAGTTTTTGCATATTCTAAGGCATATTGTTTTAAGCCTTCTGGAAATTGAAGAAGAACTTTCACCCAAAATCACCATGAGAGTCCAAGCGTTTAGCGCCAGGATAAATTTCCATACATACATCATTTATTGCAATATTACATATAATAAGTTAATGGTAAATACGTGCTATTTTTGCAGGTTTGAGGCATTACAGAATGCTTAGTAGAAAGCCCACGATTGAAATCGTGGGATGAGTTTTCAAATGTGGTAACAAGCAACAGAACAAAAGCAGTTGGTATTCGATATATCATTGGAATGAGCACAGATGGCGCAATGATGTCAATGGTTGAAACGAACCTTGAAACCGTGAGGAACCCCACGAATTTATTCGTGGGAGACCG
>JBMFSM010000009.1:9003-16014 GCA_049967555.1 Candidatus Micrarchaeia archaeon | reverse complement strand
GAACCTTGAAACCGTGAGGAACCCCACGAATTTATTCGTGGGAGGGTGTCAGTATTTTTACAGGTCTATATTCATCTTTGTTTTGGACTTTTTTCCTCAATCTAAAAAACCACATCTTCTCACCTTCTTATTTTATAATGGCTTTTAACTACTTTCCACCCACTAACCTATATGTCACGCTCACCTACTTTTATTCTGTTTGCTGTATCCTCTCTATACTATTTTTTTCTTTATTCATTTTCCCCACCTTAAGCATGAAAAGGCAATGGCTTGCACAGGCGCTGGTGTGGTTTGGGAGAGCATAAAACAAGAGCCTGTGCGCATTATAAGCTGCCATTACCATAATAATTTTTTGTCTAAGTATATATAAATAATTATCTAAAACATTTTTCTATTATTTACAAAAATATCTTATATTATATAAATATATTTAAGATTATGAGATTTAAATTGCAAAAGGAAAGAAAAGTTTATAATAATAAAAATAGTATCTGATAATATGGTCTCAATAGAAAAGAGAGAATATATCAAAAACAAGCTTCCATATGATATATTGAAAAGAATCTACAAAGGTTCGCGTGTCTCGCTGCGCAAGATGGGTGGAGAACTGGGCATTTCCTACCATGTGATTAAGTCGGCGCTCAAGAATGTCGAGGAGAAATACAATATTGCATATACGCTTGAGCTTGATGAGGAGAAGCTTGGCTTCGCTCCAGCAAAGATTGTACTGATAAAGTTCGGCGAGAAGCCCAATATAGAGATAATAAAAAACGAGCTGGCAAGTGATTCATATGTTCAAAACGCATACCTTGCAGAGGGGGATTTTGATCTTTTTCTTCATGTGGTCGGATTGAGCCAGCAGGAGTTCGGCGCATGGCAATGGAAACTCAGGGTAAAGTTCAACAAATATAATCCAGTAATGAATGTAGCTGATATATCAAGAAATAAAATTGGGTTTTTACCTTTGAGAAGTGAGGTTATAGAAAAATCCACAGTGCTCTCAAAGCCTGAGAAGCAGATACTAATCATGTTAAACGAGAATTCAAGGATGAAGTTGATAGAAATAGCAAGGAAGCTAAAAGTAAAAGATCTTGACAGGATATTATATATAATAAAGAAGCTTAGGAGCATGGGTATAATAAAGAGGTTCTCTGCCCTTACGCAGAATCCTGACAAAAGGCTTTTCTACGCTTTCTCTGCGTATGTAAGCCCTACAGAGAAGCACAACAAGTATGTAGAAGAGTTTTATAGCAAAGTTTTGAAAAATGAAGATAATGATGTGGTAAGCGATTATAATCTGATTGTAACTGCGCAAGGATTCGCAGATGAATTCATTGTTTGTACTTTTAAAGATGGAGAAGCACTCGCCAAAAAGGGCCCAGAACTTCTAAAAAATCTGTGGGCGATAGAAAATCCAATAATAAAAAAGGCAGTCCTTACAGGAATAATGGTAGGAAAATGGCCTTTCCATTTGGAAGATTTCGAAGAGGAAAAGTAATTAAAACATCTTTGCAATCAGCTTTTTGCTTATCCTCATCGCTCCGTGATAGTCATCTCTTATCTTCCCGCTGTTTCCATTTAATATAAGCCTCGGGCAGTTATTTTTTTCATCTGCAACATCTGTCGCCACAAACACAATTTTTCCTTTTCCTTTTAATATTTTCATTTTAATCACATGTATCTTTAGTTAAAAAACTTTTAAAAACTTTTAGATTATAATATTTTACTACCTTACTTGCTTATTAATAAAATTTTGTATGGTATAATGGCTCCGCCCTTATGAACCTATCGAGTGTGGGTCCTCTCCGCCGGCAAAGTCGGCGGTATCCCTGCACTTGATAAGCCTTTCTGCGAGTTGCTGTGCAACATGCGAATCAACCTATGGAAAGCCCACGGCTTTAGTCGTGGGTAATTTACAGGGACTCTATGCATTTATCCTTACAAATAGTTCAATTTTTCAAATTTTATAAGATTTCACACTAGATTTGCTTAGATATAATTTAACAAGCTCGGCAGTGCCTATTTTTATATCAACCATTGGCTTAAAACCAAGTTCCTCTTTTATCTTGCTTATGTCAACAACTCTATTGCTCGTAATAAAGCGAAGCTCATCAGTATCCAAACCTCTACTCTTTGCTATTATCTTCACAATCAACTCGTTTGCATGCTTTTCAGGTTTTGGTACGTTCAACAGTTCGGCAGCAAGATTAAAGAGCTGTTTCTGTGTATATGAATTGCCATCTGTAAGATTATAAATATTGTTTTTGCTTGTCTCATTTAGCCTTGCCAGCATTATACCCTGCAGAGCATCATATATGTGAATTAAAGCAAGGTGATTTTGACCATTTCCCACGAGATAAATCTTTTTTTCTTGCAGTGCTTTAAATATTTTGAAATATGATCTCTCAAAACCTGGCCCATATATTGTAGCAAGCCTTAGGATTGTATATGGCAACGATTCTGAATATTCTTTTATTATACTTTCTGCAAGCATCTTGCTATATCCATATTTGTCGCTAGGCTTCAACTCACTTTTTTCATAAAGAAGGTCATCTCTCTTCCTTCCATAAACATCTATTGTGCTTGAGAATATTATTTGCTTTGCGCCGCCTTTCTCCGCAGCATCCAACACATTCCTTGTGCCTTCAACATTTGTCTTCATAATTTCTTCTGTTGTAAATTTATATTCACTTGCAACTGCCGCCAGATGAAAGACTATATCCACATCTTTGCACGCATCATCAAGCACATTTTGCTTGCTTATATCACCCAAAAAAGGTATCACCCCTGTTGGCAATTCTATTATGTTTTCTTTTGTCCTTACCAGTGCCCTTACAACATCTCCTTTTTTGAGCAACGCTTTTACAAGCTCCTTGCCTAGCTTACCATTGGCTCCTGTAACCAAATCTATCTTTCTATCTCCTATTTCATCTTCTGGGTCTTCTTTTATATCTTCTTTCTTCTTTGCCGCACCTTTTGGCTTAGCCTTTTCTTTTTTTTCCATTATCCTCACCTTTCTCAGTTTCGGCAAGAAGGTTTGTAGCGATGCTGTGCATATAGCCCGAAGGCATGTTCTTTATGGCATAGCTTGTCCAGTCCTTTCCAAAAGGAAGATATACGCCTATGCTTGCGCCCTTCTTGGCCAGCTTCCAAAGTTTTTTTTCGCTATATCCTAATTGGAATTCAAAAATTAAAGAGTTTTTATAATTATTTCTTGAAATAAGTTTTTCAATTGTCGGGTCATTTTGCAAAAGCACCACGAGCTTAGTGGTTTCAGCAAGCTTCTTTATCAGCTCAAGCTCGTTTCCACCGAGCTTCTTTGACAGCATGAGCTTAAGGGTTTTTGGCTTACTTTTTTTTACAAATCCTGCGGCTTTTTTAATATCACCACAAGCTATGCCAACACCCTTAAATAATAAGATATTATCCACAATCTTATCATTTATATCCCCTACTTCAAACCATATAAACACACCATATTTATTTCCATATTCTACCAATTTTTTTATATTTGCTAGCGCAGCTTCGCTAGAAAGACCCTCACCTATTTGCTCTATTGGTATATGTATGCTAGCTTTTAGCCCTGGCCTTGAAACTTCTCTTATGAGCTGTATGTATGTTGCAGTTATATAGTTGCTTTTTGAAAGCTCTTTTGGGGCATCGCTCAAAAAAGTTATCGAGGTAAGAATTCCTTTACTATTAAGTTGTTTGGCTTTTTTTATTGCAGAGCCCATTGTATTTCCAACTATATGTTTCTTTATAAGCCTATACACTATTTTTGCTATAAAAGAGTCTTTTTCCAAAATATCACTATTTTCTTCAAGTTGGCTTCTTGCGTCGCTTTATTAAATCACATCTTTTTTCTCAAGCAATTGCCAAGCCTCACAACGCGCTTCTATTCTATCTTATCTTTGAATCACTAATTATAAATTCTTTTTCTCTTTCTTGTTAATGTTAATTTTAGCATCATACTATATCAATTCGACTGCGGCACGCTGCAATCAATAACATTTTTCAGTTGTCTATTCTGTTTATTCTCTTTCGATTTCCTAATCAAAATCGCCGTCTTTCCACATGCATTTTATAAAATCATTTGAAAATATCAAAATTGCGGTTGAATGATATAAATATAAAAGTCAACCTTTATTATATATTTGTAAGTTTTTATATGGGTGATTATTTGAAGATAGGAAAAACAGAGAAATATATATATGAGAGACTTGAAGATGCCGGGGCAATGATGTTTATCCTTGTGGATCCTGTGGATTACAAAACACCTGAGGACGCTATAAAAACAGCAGTTGCAAGTGTGGAAGGCGGGGCCGACATGATACTACTTGGTGGCAGCATAGGAGCACAGGGCGAGCTCCTTGATTATGTTGCAAAGGAAATAAAAGAAAAGACCAGCGCGCCACTAATACTCTTTCCAGGGAATATAGCAACAATTACAAGATATGCCGATGCTATTTATTTCATGTCCCTTCTCAACGCGAGAAATCCTTATTGGATAATTCAAGCTCAAATGCTCGCAGCACCAATAATAAAGCATCTTAAAATAGAACCAATTCCTGTGGGCTATGTGGTGGTAGCGCCAGGAGGCACTGTCGGATGGGTTGGTGATGTGAATCTTGTGCCAAGAGAAAAGCCCAAGATAGCTGCTGGGCTTGCAGCGGCAGGAGAGATGCTTGGAAACAGGTTTATTGCTACTGATGTCGGTTCTAATCCTGCATTACAGCATTCCGAGCCTGTGCCTCCGGAAATGATAAAAGCCGTAAAAAGCTCTATTTCAGTGCCATACATCGTAGCTGGTGGCATAACAAATGAAAACTACCTAAGGCAGACACTTAAGGCGGGTGCAGATATAGTTCAGATAGGTACAGCAATAGAGCAATCAGAAGATGCAAAAAAGAAGACAGAGTTGTTTGCAAAAATAATAAAAGAGGAGGGAGTCAAGAAAAAAAGCTGAGGAAATGCGCGAAATCTCTTCACTTGAGCTTTTTAAAATATCAACCGAGTTAAGCGTGCTTGAAGGCTCATATCTAAGGAAATTTTATGAAATAGCTAGCGATGAATTTGAATTTGTTTTCCACAAGGATGAGCAGCATTATATATATGCAAGGCTCCTTAAGACTATAAATTTAACAAAATTTGTGAGCGAGCACGAGGGCGCAACTACTTTTGCTATGCAGATAAGGAAAAGGCTTGAGAACAAAAGGTTAGAGAAAATATATCAATATGGAAGTGACAGAATTCTTGTTTTTGAATTCCAAGAGTACAAACTTATATTTGAAATGTTTGCTAAAGGAAACCTTATACTTGTTGATAATAAGATGACAATAATTGTGCCATACAAAAGGGTTGATTATAGAGACAGAAAAATAGATTACAAAGAGATTTATCTTTTTCCTGCAAGCAAGGGTGCAGCAACAAGCAATGAAAAAATTATTTCTTTTCTTTCAAAGAAATTTGACATTGGACCGATATATATAGAAAATGTGGTATTAAAGCAAGGTATAGTACCTAGCTGTAAGATAGGCAGCATCGGAGAGGAAAAAATGAAAGAAATAGAAAAAGAAATAGATGAATTAAAAAGTGAAGCTATAAAAAGCAGGCCTTTGCTCTACGTAAAAGAGCAGGAATACTCTCTCTTTCCTTTGATAAAATATAAAAACAGCGAAACAAGGCGCTATGACACGCTTAGTGCGCTGCTTGATGACTTTTATATCAGTGAGAGGGGAAAAGAAGAGGACAAAGAAGGAAAAAAGCTTGAGGCAATACGGAAGAGCATAGAACAGCAGAGAGAGATGATCAAAAAGCTCGAGGAGGATGAGAAAACAAGCAAAGAGATAGCAGAAAAAATAATGTATAATATCAATAATATAAACCTGCTGCTTGATTATGCCAGAAAAAACAAGAAGGCGAGCATAGAAGAGCTTAATGATGCTGTCCCTGGGATAAAGATAATAAGTATAGACCTTAAGAATAAAATGATAAAAGTGGAAGTGGAATAGAAACCGCCTACTTCATAAAGGCAGTTTCATGCAAGATGATTTAATGAAGATAGTGATGCTTGGTACTTCGGGTTCTACACCCACAAAAAGCAGGGGCCTGCCCAGCGTGGCAATAGTAAGGGAAGGTAAGGTATACTTATTTGACTGTGGTGAAGGCACGCAGATGAAGATGATGCAGCATGGTGTAAATATATCTAGTATAAAAGCAATATTTATAAGCCATATACATGGAGATCATGTGATAGGTTTGGCTGGTCTTGTGAGAACACTTGCTTTGAACAATAGAAAAGATCCGCTCATAATCTTTGTCCCAAGTGGATACGAGGGTGCAGTGAAAAAGCTCATCACATTTGACAAGGCGTTGATAAAATATCCTATAACAATAACAGGTGTAGGGAGAGGAAAGATATATGAAGAGGAGGATATAGAGGTAAAGGCCTTCGCATTAAATCACACTGTAAAGAGCATTGGGTATGTTTTCAAAGAAAAGAAAAAAATGAGATTTATAAAAGAAAAATGCAACGCCCTTGGCATCAAAGGCGAAGAATTCTCAATTATTTCAAAAGAAGGGTGTATTGCAAAGAATGGAAAGATTATAAAACTTGTAGAAGTTACCTATGCTAAAGAGGGGAAGAAAGTGGTCTATGCAACAGATACAAGGCCATGTGCATCGACAGTAAGAGCCTCTATGAATGCGGAGCTGCTAATTCATGAGGCTACATTCACAGAAAAGGAAAAAAGGCTTGCAGTAGAGAGAAAGCACACCACAGCAAGAGAAGCAGCACTCATTGCGAAGAAGGCGGAAGTGCGCATGCTGATATTGACACACATAAGTGCAAGATATAGAAACACAATCCCGCTCATCAGTGAAGCAAAAAAAATCTTTTATAATGTCAAAGTTGCAAAAGATGGCATGGTAGTTGAAATTTGAGAGGTGCAAAATAAAATTTTATAAATCGGGACATAACGCTTCAGTAGGTGGCAAAGCCACTGTAATAAA
>JBMFSM010000009.1:0-8903 GCA_049967555.1 Candidatus Micrarchaeia archaeon | reverse complement strand
AAAGCCACTGTAATAAATATAAATATATATAATAAAATATAAACAATTATAATAAACAAATATATTTTGACATAAATGAGGTACTTTAACGAAAAATAGCAAATACAAATACACATATGAAGGACGCATATCAAATATCAAGGACATGCTTCAAAAAGGTGGAAAGAAGCACCACACAAGATAGGTATCAATGAATGGAAAACGTATGGGTGTGGCATTGCGATAAGCTAAGCCAATATTGAAGCTATGGGTTTGTCTGTGTGAGACATCATATAAATAGAGAGGAGGCATCGTCTAGTGGTAGGATGACAGATTGACATTCTGTAGGCAGGAGTCCGATTCTCCTTGCCTCCATGCAGTTGGCATGTTGATTTGTATGGAAGAGATAAGGTATTATAAGAGCAAATTAGAGACAGAGGTAAAGAAGAAAGAAAAGAAAGTAGTTGAATATTTCAAGTCTAAAGAAAATATTATATATATAAGTGCAATACTTGCAATAGTAATTATAGCTATATACTTCAGGATGCCTCTTACCAAATATCAGGGTTTTTTTGAGCCCGATGGTTTTTATCACTATTCAGTGATAAGAGCGGCAATAAATAACAATTATATAATACCCAAATATCTTGACATATCTGGCTGGCCTGCACATACGCCTGTAAGCGAGCCAAACGGCTTATATTGGGTAACTCTTCTACCTTATTTGTTGCTTCATGGAATTTCAGGAATAAGTGCATATACTATAATGAGACTTGTGCCTGTATTGTTCGGTTTATTTGATATTTTTGGTGCGTATTATCTTGCTAGATATTTAAGCAAGAGCAGGCTTTTTGGGTTGCTTGTAATGCTTTTCGTTGCCCTTAGCCTTGGTGATGCAGCAAGGACAAGTGCGCTTATATATAGAGGGGACAGCTTTGTAACAGTGTTCTTAATAATTTCTCTATTTCTATTTATCAAAGTGCTGAAAGAAGAAAATTTAAAGAAGGGAATTACATATGCAGTTCTTTCGGGCTTTTTCCTGAGCGTATGTAATTATGTTTGGAATGGGGCACCATTTGCAACAGCAACATATATCTTCGCGTTCATAGTTGTTGTCTTGTTCAGCTTCTCGTTCAACAATAAACAAATGCTAAAACGGAGTGGATTTTTAGTCATTGGAATTATAGTGTGGTTTATTCTTGTAAATATATACAAGGCGATGCTTGCTATATCAGAGCAGACATTCACAGGAATTCACTTTACGTTGCTAATTGCACTGATGGCATTTGGTTGGTATCTTGCTTATTATATACTTTCAAACATGAGCAAGTATTATAAAATTACAGGGACACTGCAAAGAAGAGCTACATTTGCTGTTGCTATTTTGGCGATCTCGTTTATAATAATATATACAATCATGCCAGGCTTTGTTTATGAAATATTTGTTGGGAATGGTTTTACTGTAACAAATTACAATTCATTTGCTGGTACTATAGAAGAACTGCAGCCCCCTTCGCAAAGCTATCTTTTTGCCAGTTTTGGTGTTTTTCTATTTACAACACCAATGTCCTTAGTAATCTATCTATCAACAGCCGCTTTGCATAAGCTATTATTTTGGATAATACTTCTTTTCTGCTTTGTGCCTTACTTTTTCATGCAAATCGAGAATGACAATAACATGCATACAGCAAAAGCATACTTGAAATTTAAGATAAATGAAGCCATGCTTGTAATTATTTCATATTATGCTATAACAGCATATTTGCAAATTCATGCAGTAAGGTTCAACTCACTCATCTCAATACCTCTTGCAATTCTTTCTGCATACACAATATATTGGATTATTGTATATGCAAAAGGATTTAAGAAAAGTCTAATGTATGCAGGCTATGGGGTTATAATCTCAATAATATTATATACTGTTATAATAGATTATTCTTATTCATTAAATCTTGTACAAGCGGATGGAATAAATTCTTTATTCCTTCAAGCGATGAGTTGGGCGAAAAATAACACACCGACGAATTCAGTATTTCTTGCACTCTGGCCGGATGGTTCAGTAATAGAAGGTTGGGCTAATAGGACAAGCGTCACAGACAGCGTAGGCTCGCAAAATGTAACAAAAGCAGATGCGTTTGCTCTTTGGCTATATAATTCAAGCCCAGACGGCTCTTTCTTGCTCAGTAATATAAATGGCAAGCCAAATTACCTTGTTGCGAGATACGGCTGGCTTCTTGAAACAAATGGTATCTTTATTGAATCTGGAATTAATCCTGAGCTTGCAAAGTATTATGGTTATGAATTATTTACTTCGTTAAAAGAGATTAACAGCAACACAACAAACATTTTTGAATTTACAAATAGTCAAACAGGAATGCGTGAAAATACAGAGATAGTGAATGACAACAAAACACAACAAATTTCAAGCTATCTTATTTATCCAAATGGCACAGCAGCGCGTGTCGGCTATGTTGCATTTGAAAATATATACAACCTTAGCTTTGTGATACTAAAACAAATGCCATTTAATGAAACAAATGGTGGGCTAATGCTTATAATATATTCCACAATACCAAACCCAACAGAGAGAATAAACGTTACTGGGGCATTTTTCTTTGCGCCAGGTATAACCAATAGTAACATGCTAAAGTTCCTTTACTTCTGCAATAACAAAGAATGTCTATGGAATAATAACGTGGCGAGCTTAGATTTAGTATATTCAAATCCAGATACTAGAATATATAAAATAATATATAACAGCACAAACTGAAAAAAGTAGAAGAAACAAAAAAGAAAAAATCATTTCTTGTAGCCCAAGCCGCTTCCTATGAAAGCTATTATAAATCCTATCAATGTAGCAACAAAATATGTAGTGTTGCCGAATGAAAGTGCAGCAAGAGCTATACCTGTGCAGATTGTTGCCTTCATTGCTCCCATAGTCAAAGCGTGTTCATCAATTCCGTTTACTAGGTTGCCAAAGCTTATGAGAAATAGAGCTATTGCTCCTACAATACCTATTGCATAAAGCAATGGCAGCCATAGTGCAGCTCCCGTCCAGTTACTATTCATGTATGACCCTGTGGATACATATATCACAGCTAGGAAGAAAATGCTTCCTATCAGCTCCAAGGCAAAAACGCCCCAGTTTGTTGTTTGCTTTGCCATTTTAATCACATCAAAGATAATGAAAGTTAAGCTTTTAAATTTAACCATTATATACGTGAAATTGTACAAATCTATTTGACAATTGTCTAAATCTAAACAAAATAATCAATCACCAATGATTTTTTATTTATTATAATTATATGTGCTGAACAAAAATCAACGAATATTTTTAAACAATGCTCATAATAACAATATACAAAGGGTAAATTCTATGTATAATGAAGAGAAAGAATTATCTTCAACATCATCATGCTCTAGTTACAAGAGTCCTAATTATTCTAGCTTTTTGTCAAAAGACGGAGTTCTAACAAAGTGCTTTCCTAATGGAAATTTTGCTGCGCATAAACTCGTAGCAAACGGCACAAAAGAGGCAAAGGGGTGGTTTTTAAATTATACCATGGCATATCCAGAGCTTGGCCTGCTCACAAAGAGCAATTATCTTAAGCAGTCTGTAGCTTATTACGTAGCGTTATACGGTACAGATGATGAACGGTTGGATCTTCTCAATTACGCTATCGCTTATCCTGATCTCGGTTTACTTAAAGAGAAGGACATAAATAACAATACAATTTTGCACGTTCTTGCAGAAAAAGGCTCTAACAAAGTCAAGCTGAAAATTATTGATTATGCTATTGTTTATCCTAATCTTGTACCACTTTCACTAAAAAATTCTTTTGGTGTTGCACTTGCTGAAATTTTATCACGTGGTGATGAGAAAGTTATGCTCGAGCTTTTGAACTACGCCATAATTTATCCAGATTCTAACATTCTCAAAATAATTAATAATAAGGAAGACATTACTATAGCCCACATGTTGGTTAAGTTTGGCACAGATACAGTAAGAACTAAATTTTTCAACTACGCTGCCGTATATCCTGAGCATGGTCTGCTTACGATTTCATCAAGCCGTGGTGTGGCGGTGATACACGACCTTGCTGCGCAGTTTAACGAGGAAGGGAAGCTCAAACTTCTTAATTATATCTCCTCTTTTCCAGAGCTGGGCCTGCTTACATTAAAGGACAATAAAGGCCACACTACTGCAGAGGCTTTCTTGAATCTAAGTACTGAAAAAGTTCGTATGAAGCTTCTCCACGAAGTGATATCTAATTTCGACATGTTCGATGCCCAAAATGCCAAAGAAAGTTTTGCATATATAATGATCTCATTAAATTTTTTGGGTTCTACAAGTTTCAGGGAGACTGAATTATGTACTTTGTTCAAAGCAAGCAGCAAAGAAGAAAAAAAACTGTTGCTACTCATATACAAATATGCCGAAGAAAACGGCATTTACATATACAAGCTTCCAGGAATATTCTCAAAAGAGATGCTTAGGGAAGGCAAGCCAATATATACCAAATTCCTTGGGCTAATCTTCAACACTGTAAACTTAGACAACGAAGAGAAAAATAAGATAATAAGAGCAATCAAAAAGAGTGATACTGCGGTAAAAAAAGCACTGTTATTCAGGGGATTGTGGTTTGCTTATAAGGATGTAGAAAGAGCATTCTTAATCTTAAAGACTATATTGAAAAATGAGAATGAAGATACACTGCCGAGGTCGTTTGAGATACTTAAGGAAATAAACGAATATATTGATAGAAGGTTAATAAATTATACTGACATTGCAGAATTTTTCAGGAATAGCAATGGAAAAAGCTTGCTAGACTGGGTATGTGAAACACTAACAAGTAAGATAGCGAACGTACTTGAGCTTGATGAAGCAAGCATAAATCAGGAAAATCTCGAGCGCATAACAAGAGATCCCAAAATAGTTTTTGACATAATCACATACAGCACAAATTTCAGGAATTTGAATATTTCTTCTTCTTATGACTATTTAAAAAAGATAATAAATAGCTACCTAAGCGGTGGCATCAATGGACTAAAGGTATTCAAATATCAAGGTCATGAACTTGCAAGCTCGCAGCTCCGCTACAGCGAATTGATAGAAAAGCTCAAGGCTCTGGATGAAAAAGAAAATATAATATATTATTATGCATTGCACGACATGTCTATAAATTCACTGAGTAAAAGCATTAATTTGTATAACAAGCACAGCGAGCATATTAATGAATTTATTAAGGATTATGAAATTGAGATAGGTATGAAACTTCTGGAGCTCAATAACAAAGCGGGTGAGCTCAAGCAAAAAAATAATTCAGACAGCGAGCTTTTAATGTTGATAAAAAAAGCAATAGATTCTGCAAATTCAAATCTAATAGCAGTGAGAAGGCAGGATGAAAACCAATTATCATACGAAGCAAAAAAAATGAGGGGCGTTGCAATAAACCTAATAAGAATAAGCGAGGTGTTATGCGATTTCGAAGAAATCACAAAAGCAGCAAAGCAAATAGGGGATACTCTAAAGACTTCCCCTAAAAATACTCTATCTAATTTTTTTGCCCAAAAAAGTAAAATTTTTAAAAAGTATTATTTAGAAGTTTTACTACTCTCAAATAGTATTTCAAAAAACAAGCCAAACAATGTTGATATAATGCTGGCGCTTGAGGGTCTTGAATCTGTATTTAAAATTGTTAGCGAGTGGTCGGAAAATGCCGAAAAAGCAAAAATTTCTGCAAGAGTCACTTTTGACCTTACAGATATATTAAAATTTGGAAGGTACGGATCAAGCGGCAGTGGAAACTGCCAGGTAAGCACTAGCAATCCTTTTTACAATCAGAGCATACTTGGTATGCTTGCAGATGCAAACCAGCTCGTTGTTGCATTTGATGATAGCTCTGGAAATATTCTCGGATTTATGCAGATACACATCTTATATTACAACTTACATGATAGAAAAGAGCCAATTATGCTGTTTGAAAATGATGTATATACAAACGTGCCAGAAAAGGAAGAAGCAATGAAAGAAGCAGCAAAGCTTCTTGCAAGCTTTATAGAAAGAAGGACAGGCATCAAGGCGTATACACCAAGCGACGCTGGCATGGAGCTTGATGTGATTGTTCCTGGATCATATGTTAATAGATATTTTGATTTTTTGCAAATATTGATAGATGCAACTTCTTGCGATTTTTCTGTAAAAATTAATGTTGAGCCATTTAGCAATACCTTTGTAGAAATAGTAAGAAACTGATGTCATACCACGAACAAATGTGTCTATGATAGAAACGAACCTTGAAACTGCAAGGAACTCCTGAATTTATTCGTGGGGAATATCAGAGCATAAAACAATATAAAATCCTTAGCATACAAAAATAAATCATGAAGATAGCTTTTGCTTATGACAGCGCTTACCCCTGGTTCAATGGGGGAATAGAGAAAAGAAGGTTCATTATAATGGAGAACCTTGTAAATAAAGGATACGAAGTTCATTGCTTCACAATGCAAAGAGAGGGAATGCCTGGAAAGGAATTCAAATATAAAGGAATAAGTTACCACTGCTGTGGGGTCGCAATGCCATTAGAGAAGATGTACATTCATAATAGAAGGAATATAATATGGCCACTTAAATACGCAATTCTCATTCCTTTTAAACTTGCAAAATATGATAATTTTGATATTATAGATGCCGATGCATTCCCATTTCTACACCTTTTTACTATATGGATTTACGCCAAATTAAAAAGGATCAAATTTGTCATTACATGGCATGAGGTATGGAAAAAAGAATATTGGCAAAAATATATTGGTGAGATTTTAGGTTCAGTTGGATATTTTGTAGAATATCTTTCATCGAAACTTACACAGAATATTATCTCTAATTCTAAAGCCACTGCGGCTATGTTATTAAGCGAATTTGGCAGGAAAAGCATTATATTTCCAGCAGCAGTCTCAAGCAGCGAGCTTGACATAGGAAAAGAAAAGAGAAAAAATCAGTTTATTTTTGCAGGTAGGCTTATACACGAAAAAAGAGTGGATATGGTGTTGAAAGCAATATCGAAGACAGATGCCAATGCCAAGATAATAGGTATAGGGCCTGAAGAGGATAGCCTGAAAAAGCTAGCCAGGGAGCTAGGCGTAATTGATAGAGTAAGTTTTGAAAAGAATGTAAGCAGAGAGGAACTTTTTAAGAATATAAAAAGGTCAAAAGCGTTGTTGATGTTTTCTTCAAGGGAAGGTCTTTCTCTCATAACAATAGAAGCTATGATGCTAGGCACGCCTGTGCTCGTTGTTGGGAGTACATCCCTACCTGATGAGGTTAAGGAGCTCTGTACAGTAATCGATGAGAATAATCTAGAAAAGGGGATGAGGGATTTCCTAAAGAATTACGAGAAATATGAGAAGAGGGCTAATGAGGTAAGCAAAATAGCAAGGGAGAAATTTTCAGCAGACAAAGCGGAGGATATTTATATAAGCATTGCGAAAGGTACAGAAAAGAAATAATAAATTATTCTACACACTATTAATCGTGGAAAATAAGATACAAGTTGGTAAGGTAACACATTACTATGATAAGATAAGTGTAGCAGTAGTAAGGCTCAGCGCCAGGCTGAAGGTTGGAGATAGCATCTTAATAGAGGGGAACAGAACCAGCTTCCAGCAAAAAATTGAAAGCATGCAGATAAAAAATATAAATGTTGAAGAAGCAGGGATAGACGAGCAAGTAGGAATAAAGGTTATGCAGAAAGTGAGGGAAGGAGATAAAGTATATAAACTTTTTTAAGGGTGCCCCCGTAGCTCAGTGGTAGAGCGACTGCATGGTATACTTCCATAAAGCAGTAGGTCGCGAGTTCAATTCTCGCCAGGGGCTGTTACTATTTTTAGTCTTGAGCCTTTTTTGATTCCAAGCTTTTTAGCTGCATAAGCATTAAGCTCAAGTACATAAGTGGCAGGTTTATTTGGTAAATAAGTCTGGCAGCCGAATAGGTTGGAGCAAGGTTTTGCATTTTCTGCAATGTCAACAACTATAAAATTTTTGTCAAGCCATATAATATCTATAGAAAAAAGCATGTTACGCATCCATATTCCGTGGCGAGCAGGTCTTGAAAATATAAAAAGCATGCCCTGTCTTCTACCAAGCGAATGCATATGCATGAGCCCAAGCATGAGCTTTGGAAAAGAATCAGCAACGAAAAGATTTATATTATAGCCAAGCAGTCTCGCATGTTTATATTTTACAAACCTGCGCATAAGTTTTGTCAAGCACATAATAATATAAGAACCTGACAGATTATTAATCTTTTCATCGTCGTAAACAAAATCCATATGGCAAGAAAAAGCGATAACACGAATACGGCGACCTTAAAAAATAAAATAGCCGAGGCACACATTTCACCCAACCTCGACAAGGAAGCCTACGCGCCTCAGCTGCGGGGCGAACTGCCAAATACATAATTCAGGTTTTGTACTTATACTATTATTATATACTATTATATATAATATTGATAGAAGCATGAAGTGAGTTCGATATTATGAATAAGTCTGATAATTTGAGTAAGTTCAGTAGTATGAAATGCACTGTTCTTCTGCAGGTTAGAGATATAGCAGCAAAACAAAATATTCTTAATGAATTTTCAAACAAAGGTTGCAGCTGAATTTAAGAAAATGTAAAAAGAGCAGAACAAAGCGAAAAATAGCAGAAAACTACAGAAATTTACTTTTCGTCGAATCCATGCGTTAATGAAAGAACTAAAATTTAACAAATAACGAAGTTTAATTTTTAATTTATATAAAAAAGATTAAACAAAACAAAAAGTATTTAAATACTATATCTTAATGAATATTCAAAAAATGTTTTAAGTGATAAAATGAAAAGTATAAACGCAAAGAGGATAGCTGCTGTGGCAGCTAGTTTGTTGACA
>JBMFSM010000008.1:0-16375 GCA_049967555.1 Candidatus Micrarchaeia archaeon | reverse complement strand
ATATTCCATTGCAGATTGGGCTTTTGATGAGGAGACTTCTTTCAAAAGATTCTGCCTTTTTATATTTTTAATTATTTTTTGCTTCATCATCATCAGCATATTATAAATCTTCAAAGCTAATAAAATTTCTACTCAAAATTTCTATGATAAAAAGCATATATAATTATTTATTTCTTATTATAATCATTATTTTATTTATTTTATATTAATAAATGCAGGGGTGGCGGAGCCTGGTCAAACGCGGTGGGTTTAGGGCCCATTTCCTTTAGAGGATTCGAGAGTTCAAATCTCTCCCCCTGCAGTGTGATAAAATGTTAAAGTTTGTAAATAGCAAACCTGCGCTCATTATAGAAAATAACCTTGTGGTAAGTGATCTGCACATTGGTATCGAGGAAAAGCTTAAGGAAAAAGGGATAAGTGTGCCAGATCTTTCAAAGATAATGGGCAAGGATATAAAAAAAATATTTGATGAATCTAAGGCAAACCGGCTCATCTTGCTAGGGGATATAAAAGAAAGCATAGGCTATCCTACAAAATTTGGATATTCGTGCATGAGTAGCTTTTTTGAAGAAATAAAAGGAATAGATACAATTATAGTAAAAGGAAATCACGATGCCCATTTGGCTGAAGTGCTTTCCATTCTTGGGTATGACTACAAGATAGAAAAGGAAATGTTGCTGAAAAGCGCAGCACTCGCCCATGGCAACGCTTATCCTAGTAAAGTGGCTATTTCAAAAAAATATCTTATAATAGGGCATGGTCATGCTGCATACGGTCATGCTGGCGAGGCAGTAGAGAAAATTTGGATTATTGCTAGCTCGCGGAACAACAAAAAACTGGTGCTAGTACCTGCTTTTAATCCAATGATTTCAGGTAGCAATATAAGAAACTGGACAACAGAGATGGGAATAATCAAAGCGGGCTCATTTAACATGAATAGCGCGAGCGTGTTCGATTTGTATGGGAAATTGCTCGGAAAACTTGGTGTACTAGCTAAACAGGATTGGGCTTAAATCTTTCTTTAACATCATTAATCTCTTTCTTTACTAAATTTTTCCACTCTTTGAATGTAGCTGGGCTCTTCGGATAATTTGCATATAGCTCGTTCAACGTCTTCATCTTTTCAGCCACATATACAAGATTCTTGAATGCAGCTATATTGGATAATCCACTCAAGGTCTTTTTTAGTGCGCTTGTAAAGCTTAGCTTAGGTATTATTCCATAGCTCATCTGCACAGCCTCCTCTTCAGTAAGGAAATGCTCAATACCATAATCTATAAGTTCATTGTTCATAGACTGTAATAAAATCCTGAATGCTTCAAGACCTGCCGTCTTTTTTCCATATCTCTCATTGTATAAAATATTATACTCCCATAGCGATTCCAGGCTTGGCTCTCCATTTTCTACAGTTTTGGCAGCAACCTTACCAGCAAGTATACCGCTTGTCAAAGATGGGCCTATTCCTCCTGCGCTTATAGGGTTTGGCATTGACATACTGTCCCCTGCTCCCATATAACCTAAATAAACTAAGCTTTCCTGCTGTCTTCTCACAGATACTGACCAGTATCCTTTGCCATTTCCATCTTCATCGCTTATTTTTTTCTTTTTTATTGCTTTGTTCCAATCTACATATTGGTCTATCAAACTGTGGAGTGTATCATTTTTATTAAGTGCTCTATTTCTTATCTCTATACTTGTTTTTTCTATACCTACACCTATATTGATAAGTTTTCCCTTCTTTGGAAATACCCAACCATATCCTCCTGGTGCCATTGTTTGATTTAAATGTATTATTGCATTATTTGGGTCATAATAATAATGATTTTCTTCAAGTTCCTCAAATTCCATTATGTACCTTCCTGTTGATTCTATATCATGTATATCAATTTCTTTTTCAATAAAATCATTTTGTGGGAGTTTTCTTCTGAGCGTGCTTGCCATGCCGAGCGCATCTATAGTAATCTTTGCCCTTAATTCTATTTTTTTCCCCTTTTCATCTTTCCCGTATACTCCTACAACCTTATTATTTTCTATTATTGGCCCTTCTACCTCTGTATTAGGCATGTAATATACATTATTTCCTTTTGCGATAGAAAGTATTTTCCTTGCAAAAGCAGGCCTGTTGAGGCTGTAACCAGACCCTTCAAACATAACTTTTTTCTTCATGCTTGGGCTTATTACATATACTCCATTCACTTTGAGGCCTAGCTCTGGCTCACCAAATTTCACACCTAGCTCATTTTCTGCAAATTTTATATGATCTTCCGCGACAGCGTCTCCACACACCCACCCCCAGTTTGTTTTCTTTCCTACTTCTTGTTCTTTATTTCTATCAATCAATACTACCTTCGCTCCATTTTTTGCTGCAGATGCTGCTGCAAAAGAGCCAGCTATACCTGCGCCTGCAACGATAATATCATAATCCATAAAATCACTGTTTTCTTACAACAACAATTGGTATTACTCCCTCATTGAACTCTATTTCTGCAAGTTCAAGTGGTTCGTAAACACCCTTTGGTACCTTTATCAAAGGAGGAGCACCAAAAGCAAGCTGCAAAGCTCTTGCACCTATAATTCTTGCCTTTTCAAATTTGGTATATTCTTCCATCTAAACACGACTTTTTTCTATTTGGAAGCAAAAATATAAAAAGGTGTTTTTATCAGGTACCCGCAGTATTCTAATATTTTTTTAAGAAGCTAGGGCTCAAACCTCCAAACTGCCTCTTGATATAGCGTGGCCACGTCTTGAATGCAACATAATATCATCTGCAAGGGGGTAGTTCGCCTATGGCACATGAACTATGTTGGCGACATCAAAAAGCAAATCTTAGCCGCTCCAAAAGCCCATGCGCCTCAGCTGTTGGTAGTCTATATATATCCTCCTAAATTATTCTTGTTGCCCTCTCGATTTCTTTTACCTTCTGTATCTTTAAGATGCCTATATATTTCATACAACCTTTTTGCCTCTTCTTGCTTCTGTTTATCAATGTCCCCTCTAACTGCACCTTTTAAATCACTTTTTATATTAAAATCCCTTTTTATCTCTTCTATTTTATTATATACATATTTTTTAACTTCATAATTATCATTTCCTACATTTTCAAGTATCTTATAAAACAGGGCGTCGTAGATGCTAATTATTGCCAATGCTTTCAATGTTTTGTCTGTTTTGTGCTCTTTTAGGAGGTGCAAAATAAAAAATTTATAAATCTGGGGCACCTCTTTTTTTAGTTCACTGTAATCTGGCATTTCTTTAGGTATATCATTACTCTCTCTGAGTTTATTATAAATTTTTTCCATTAGGGCATTACTTGTTATCTCATCATTGATCAATCCATTTCCAAAATTAACTTCCTTTACTTTTTTGTCCAAATATTCTCCTGGATTCAACAAAAATTTTTTTTCTTCACTATTTTCATATTGTCCATCTATGTTCCCATGTCTATAATTTCTTATATTTTTTTGTTGCTTATCTACTCCAAATATCAAACCATTATTCTTTTGTTCTAAAGACTCAATTACTGCTAATTTATTTTCCACACTAGTTAATATTTCAAAAATAGTTTCAAGATAGGCATTATGTAAATCTTCACCTTCACTGAGCTTTAGTCTCTTTTCCAAATTCAAAACATTTATAATATGGTCGGGGTCGTCAGATTTTATTTCGTTTTGCTTTTCTGTATTGAATAACAAAATCAAAAACATCGTTGTTTTTATTCCGTACTCATATGTCTCTCCTTCTTTATAACGTTTTAACATAATTCCTTTCACATCAATGTCTAATAATTTTGATAGACTATCTAAGTCGCTTACTATACTCTCCGCTTCTTTCAATCTTGACACTACTTCTTGCAATTCATTGTTATCTTCAAGTACGTTGTGCAGTGCTTTATAAAGTTCATTAAAAACAGATTTGTAAATCTCAGAAAGTTTTTTATTTGCTTTCTCGCTTTCAAGAAACTTTATGGCATTTTTCAAATCTTCTCCTTTCAAAGTTTCAAGATTAGTTAAAACTTTAGGATCTATTTTTCTCATACAAAAACACCTTAGACCTTTTTTTCTCAGCGTTATTTAAAAGCTTTTCTTTAGTTTTGTTTTTTTACATAAGGAATAAGAAATCTGGTGTAATCTACCTTATTGGTTCATAATACTCTTTCGGTTTCTTAAATAAATTATATCTTATTATATTTCCAACATGGTAATTGAAGAAACCATGCACACCCCATGCAAAAATACGCCTTGCGCTTGTATACACGATAGCATCATCTGCATACTTAATTTTTCCTATCTTTTTAAGCCTTTTTGATAGATCCCAGTCTTCGTATGTGATGAGGTTGTCGTTGAATCCATTTACTTTTTCAAATGCACTTCTTGTCACAGCAAAATTAGATCCAACCACGCTTGGCCTGCCTATCTTTATTGCAAGCTTAACAAAAAATATCGATACAAATTTGTAGCCCCACTCTATTTTCTTGCTTGTCTTTTCAAGTGGCAATATGGGGCCTGTTGCTGCCACCACATCTCCTTTGATATAATCTACATATACCTTAAGTAAATTTCTTGAAGGCATTGTATCAGCATCTATAAATACAAGCAGATCTCCAGTTGCCACCTTAGCTCCCGCATTTCTACCTCTTGCGATGCTCTTTTTCCTTTCTACAACCACTTTTGCTCCATTTTTCCTCGCTATCTCTCTTGTTTTGTCTCTACTTCCACCATCAGCAACTATCACTTCAAAATCCTTGAAGCTCTGTTTCTTCAAGCCTTCAAATAAGTATTTTATGTACTTCTCCTCGTTTAGTGCCGGGACAACAACGCTTACTTTCATATAATCCCTTCTAATAAACCCAAAATTCCAATCTATTTAGATTTTTAATATGAGGATTCTTGTAAACAGATTCATATGTCCAGATAGGGTTAGTTTGCCCAACATTGTTGTACAACATGCGAATCATCTTTGGAAATTCCATAGCCTTGCCGGGATAGTATATTAGTTTGTCTACTAAATACTCTACTGAAATACGCAATTAAATTATATTAAATCCATATAATCATATATTTTCTGATCTGTATAAGTATATAACATATATTCTAAACTGCAAGCTTTATATTATAAATCTTGTAATAAACTTTCAATGCACAAATATAAATTATTTAACTTCAATTGATATTTGTTTTTATGGCTTTTTCACCGATCATAGGAAAAATTTTTGGGATAGAAATTGAACTTCACTGGTCTTTCTTGCTTTTGCTAGTGTTTACTTTATTAATCAGCTTTTATGTTTTCATGCTAATAGTGCTTTTATTCATCTGTGTATTATTCCATGAGCTTGCTCATTCTGTCACCTCATTGCGCAATGGAGTAAATGTAAGAAAGATAACCTTGCTTCCTATAGGTGGGGTGTCTATAATAGATAATGCAAACATAGAAAAAAGCATCGAATTCAACATAGCGATAGCGGGCCCAATAATGAGCCTCTTCCTTGCTGGTATTTTTGGAATGCTTGCAACCTTATCCCCATCGGGAATAATAACTCAAACAATGCAGATAATGTTCGAAATGAATCTGCTTTTGGGGGTATTTAATCTCTTGCCGGCTTTCCCTATGGATGGGGGCAGAGTTTTTAGGAGCTATCTTCAAAGGAAGAAGGATTATTATTCATCAACTATGCTCACAGTGAAAGCAAGTAAGTTTGTCATGGGTGCTATATTGTTTGGCACTTTTGTTTTTCTTGAATTTGATAAAAGTTTCTCTTTTTCATATAGGGAATTTGTTTCGCTTTGGAATCTTATAATTGTGATGTTCCTTTACAGCGGCGCCCAAGCTGAGGGCGAAAGTGCAAAAATAAAGAAAAGTACTGCTGGCCTTAACCTGAGCGATGCGATAACCAAGCACTTTATATTGGTAAATTCAAACATGAAGCTAAGCGAGCTATATAATGTGCTGCTAAAAAAGAAGGAGCACAATGTGATTACAAAACTTGGAAGTACATATGCCCGTGTAGAAATTTATGGAAAGATTTCTAGGAAAGATGCATTGTATGTGAAAGATGTGTCTATTCCAATACCTTCTATGCAAGCAAAGCTCCCACTTGCAGACGCGCTTTCACTGATGGGTAGCAGAGAAGCTGGCATGGTTGCAGTTATTTATAAAAAGAAATTCTTAGGTGTGGCAACTGCAAGCAGCATACAAACCATAATCTCTCTGCACATGCTAAGCAAAAAGAAGACACAGGGCAATCTATAAAAAGGCTTTTTGCTATAATTTATTGCGACTGGTGGAGCAATGCTTTATCTAAAAAGTATGAATATAAGGAACTTCAAGTCTATTAAAAGCTCAGATCTAATTTTCAGCAAAGGCTTTACATGTATTGTCGGTCCAAACGGGAGTGGAAAGAGCAATATCTGTGATGCTCTTCTTTTTGGATTGGGTGAAAACGCGCTTCATAGGCTCAGGGTAGAAAAGCTCGAGGGTCTTATAAATGATTCTTCAAAATCAAAAAAGAACAAGCTTCAGAAAGCGTTTGTAAAAATAGAGTTTGACGGAGAGAAGAAATTGGAGCTTCTGCGCGTGGCTAGATCTGATGGCAAAAGTGTGTACAGGCTTAATGGCAAACATACGACAAGGCAAGAAGTGCTTGAAGAGCTAAAGTCCTACAAGGTTGATGCTAATGAGACCAATACAATAACACAGGGCGAGATAACAAAGATGCTTGAACTGTCGCCGAAGGAAAGGAGAGAGCTCATAGAAATAAGCGCAGGCATAAAGGAATTCGAAGAAAAGAAAAGGGAAGCGCTAAAAGAACTTGACAAGTCAAACCTGAAAGTTGGGGAAGCAAAGATAATGCTAAACGAGAGGGTTGGCTTTTTGCAAGAGCTGGAGAAAGAAAAAGAAGTGGCTGAAAAGTATATAAGCATGAGCTCAAGGTACAAGGCTCTAAGCTACAGCGTGCTTGTAGGAAAAGAGAAGCTTGTGCGCAGCGAGCTTGAGGGGCTTGACGAAGCAATAAATGAGCTCGATGCAAAGAGAAAAAAGATAATTGAAGAGATAAAATATTACAACAGCAAGGTTTCTGAGCTTGATATGGAGAGGCAGAGCCTCACTAAATCTTTAAATGAAAGCGCTTTGATTGTTGGCGAGATAAACAAGAAGCTCGGTATTGTAAACAACGGGATAGTAAGACTTAACGTTGAGCTTGAGGGGCTTGCAAGGGAGAAGGAAAATTTATCAAAAAGACTTGACGAGTTGTCAAGTGAAAGCATCAGTGCAAATGAAAAGATCGCGGCTAACAAAAAAGAAATATTTTCAGCAAATTCTGAGCTTGCTAGTGCAAAGTTACCAGAAATTAACGAGGAGAGCAGTGAGCTGGATTTTGAAAAAAAGCTTGACGATATTGATAGCAAAATTGTCGAAAAGGAAAATAAAATGCGAGAGCTCAGTTCTGAAATATCAAAGGCGCAGGCGGAGCTTTATGTTGCAAGTTCAAGGTATGAGTTGCTTAAAACTGAAATTAAGCCGAAGCAAAAGCCAGAGTCTGGCATAGGCAACGAGATCAAAGCAATGAATGATGAGCTTTCCAGCATTGCCTCAACTGTGAAGAATATGGAAGCTAGCATAAGCGAGCTTTCAAAGAAAAAAGAAGTGCTTGATTCAAAGCTGCTCGAGCTCAAGGAGCAGCGCGCCATGGCTAGGCGTTCTGACTCATTGAATTTGGCACAATTCAGTGCAAGGGACGGCTTTTATGGGAAAGCTTCTGAATTGATAAGTTATAAGAGTGAATTCGCCTATGCAATAGAAGCTGCTGCAGGCAATAGGTTGGAGTATTTCGTAGTGGATTCAATAAATGTTGCGAGTAATATAATAAAATATCTCAAGGCAAACGGGCTAGGCAGGGCCACCTTTATACCAATAAAAGAGCTTGTAATCGGCAGCAAGGAGCGGCAGAACCTGCGGGCAATAGTAGATCTTGTTGAATTCGACAAAAAATTCGAAAAAGTTTTCCAATATATCTTCTATGACACTTATCTTATTGATAAGATAGAAGATGCAAAAACTTATGGCGTTGGACATAGGTATGTCACGCTTGACGGAGATTTGGTGGAGCAGTCTGGTGTAGTTTCCGGAGGCTCAAAAAAGAAAATTTCTATAAATGCCATAGAAAAGATGATAGGGCAGATTTCTGGGGAAAGAGATACATTATACAAATCAATTGAAGAAAGCGTGTCAAAGCTCAACGAATTAAAGAAGGCAGAGGCTTTAATGAGGCTTAAGATTGATGAAAAAACGGCAATGCTCAGAGAACTGGCGAGGCAGGCAGACGAAGAAGAAAAGGGGCGTAAGGCAAAAGCAGAAGAGATGGAAATTCTTGCAAAAAATATCGAAGCGATGAACGAAAAACTCTCTAAGCTCCTTTCAGAGCAGGATTCAGTGAAGAATGAGCTCGAATCAACAAAAGCTGAGAGAAAGAGAGTTTATGAAAAATCTATGGAGCTCGCCAAAGCTGCGCTCGGCAGCTCAAGCAAAAAAGAGAAGGTGAAGCTCGAGCAAGAGAGAAAAAGAATTGAAGAACTCAGGATAAAACTCGCCTTTCTTGAAAAAGAAAATGAGCTTTTGACTAGCAGGTTTTCTTCTATAGAAAAAGAAATGTCTGAAAAGAAGAAGGAGCTTAAGCTCAAGCTCGATGCCGAAAAAGAGAAGACTGCAAAGTTGAAAGAGCTAACGAGCGAGAAGTCGGGGCTTGAGGAACAGATAAAAAACAGCAGCAGCGCAGATAAAAGCATTTATGCGAAGCTTGAGAATATAGAGAGTGAAATAGCAAAGCAGAGCAGTAATATAGGCAGACTGAATGCTGAATCCTCTTCTGCCGATTCGAAGATGCAAGAAATGAAGATAAGACGAAGCCAGTTTGAAGTGAGGCTCGGAGACCTGAAAGCAGAGGTGAGTATGTATTCTAACGAAAAGATAGATCTTATAGAAGGTAAGATAGATGAGATGGAAAGAGAAGCAATGTTGCTGAGCGACAAGATAAAAGAGCTTGGTAATGTGAATCTCAAGGCGCCGGAGATGTATAAAGAAAGGGAAAAAGCGGTTTCGGAAGCCAAATCCAAAGTGGAAATGCTCGATTCAGAGAGGCTCGCCATATTGAAGATGATAGATGAGATAGACGCAAAAAAATATTCAGTTTTCATTGATACTTTCAATTCTGTCAACAGGAATTTCGAAAAAATATACAGTTATATTTCCGAAGATAAGGCTGAGCTTGTGTTAAGCAACGAGAAGGACCCTTTCAATAGCGAGCTCTTGATAAAACTGAAAACTAAGGAAAATGTTTCAAAACGGGCAGAGTCTATGTCTGGCGGTGAAAGATCAATGATGATGCTTGCCCTTATTTTTGCAATACATATGTATAAGCACTCTTTTCTCTACATATTTGACGAAATCGATTCTGCGCTCGACAAAGAAAATTCAAGAAAGCTCTCTCAGCTTCTGAAGCAGCTGAGTGCAGATTCGCAGTTCATTGTTGTGAGCCATAATGATTCACTGATATCAAATGCAGATGCGGCAATAGGTGTGGCAAAGGTAAATGGCGAGTCAAAAATATTTGGCTTGCAAATATCAAGTATATTAAGCACAGGTGCTAGCGATGGGAAAAAAGCATAATGCAAAAAGAAATAGAGAGGCAAAGTACAAGAAACAGGCCCCCATGTGGCCAATGTATCTTTTGCTTGCAGCAATGATTATAATATATGCGTTGCACAATTCGTTTATTCTTGGTTTTCTTATCTTTCTTCTTATCATTGTAATACTTGTCATGGAAGTGAAGATTAGTGTGGCAATCGAGGGTAAAGCAAAAAGCTTGCTTGATGTATTGATTGCACTTGGCGTTGTTTTCATTTTATGGCTCCTGCTGGTTGTTCTTATGCAGACAAGCTCTCCAATAGATTCAGTCGCAAGCTGCAGCATGCTGCCTGCCTTGCATAGGGGCGATCTTGTATTGCTTCACGGCATTGGAAATCCTTCCTCCTTTGCTAAGGCACACAACCTGACTGTTGTTAACATGAGTTCTTCTGCGTTTGAAAGCCTTGAGAAATCAATGCAAAACGAATTTCTTTCATATTACGCTTATTACATAAACAAGTCACGCATAACTAATATTGTACCATATGGATCTAGCTATAGCATTGGCTTATACAACAATTATTGTATCTATCGGTACTCATATATGGGGATGCAAAATGAGATACGTAATTGCTACGTAAGCTCGCAGAGAAATAATACAATAAAATACAACTATTCGATAGGTAACGTCCTTGTTGGTGGCAAGCAATATAACATAATCTATACTTCTAGCATTTCCATATCAAATAAAACAATATTCCAAAATTTTAGCAATCCTATAATCGTATATAAAACATCAAGTAAGGATTATTTTTCTGGTGACATAATACACAGAGTTTATGCAATTATAAATGCAAGTGGGAATTATTATTTCCTTACAATGGGCGACAACAATCCTGGTCTTGATATAGAATTTGCAAACTATCCGCCAAATGCCTCTAGTGTATTGGGTTATGTGATAGGAGATGTACCAATAGTTGGCTATGTAAAACTTATAATAAGTGGGCAGTTCGGCAAGGTGGCAGGCTGCAATCAAACTATTATGAGATAATTAGCAAAGATTATATATCTTTGTGCAAAAATATCTAATCAAATTTGCATCGTTATTTAAATCTTTTTAATATAATCTATATTGGCTTTTTAGTGGTTCTATGGCTGATTTGGCTAGAGATATAAGACTTGCAGTCGATACGGGCAAGGTAGCCCTTGGTTACCGCGAGGTTGAAAAGAGCATAAGCAGCTCAAGTGCTAAGGCTGTGGTGGTGGCTGAGAAGGGTAAAAGCGAGGCTATAAGCGACTTACTACATCTGTGTAACATAGCTGAAATAAAAGTGATAAAATACAATGAAGGCTCTGCAGAGCTTGGCATAGTTTGCGGTAAGCCTTATTCAATAAACGCTCTCGCCATCATAGATCCTGGCAATTCAAATATACTCAATGAAAAATATTAGGTGTTTATGTGCCGAAAGGAGAATTTGCAGCTAAAGAAATAATAAGAAAAAGAAAAAGATACAGGATGCTTAAGAAATGGTGGAAGAGAAAGTTCTTCAAGCTCAAGGCAAAATATGATCCTATGGGGCCGGTGCCTTTGGCGAAAGGTCTTGTGCTCCAGAAGTTTGTGCTTCAGCAGAAGCAGCCGCACAGTGGCCTTATAAAATGCGTCAGGGTGCAACTAATAAAGAACGGCAAAGTTGTCGGTGCTTATGTACCTGAGGATGGAGCTATAAACTTTATAGACGAGCATGATGAAGTGACTATACAAGGATTGAGTGGCTCACAGAGGGGCCAGATGGGTAGCATACCTGGTCTTAAATATAAGGTAATGGCAATTAATGGAGTCGACTTAAAGCAAATAGTAAAAGGTAAGAAAGAGAAGCCTAAGAGATGATAACATGGTCGATACTAATACTTTAAAAAGCGAAAAAGAGGAAGCCGTTGCTGATTACAAGAAACGAAAGCAGCTCAAGAGGAAGGAAGAAGCACATGAGGAATCAGATAAGCCTGTAGAGAAGAAAGCCGAGGAAGCAAAAATCGAGGAAGGCAACAATGAAAATCCCTCCAAGGAGAAAAAGACAAGAAAAGCAGAGGCAAACGAGCCTCTTTTATTCGGCAAATATTCTTTTTCAGAAGTAGTGGTAAATGACCCAAGCCTAGCTGACTATATTAATCTTACACCTATGAAATTCCCGAACAATTTCGGCAGAAGAAAGAACCAAAGTTATTATTTTGCGCATTCAAGCGTTGTCGAGACACTCATAAACAAGCTCATGCGCGGTGGAACAGGAAAGAAAATCGGCGGAAAAGTAATAAGAACCAAAGGCAGGTTGCAGGGCAAGAAAGTAAAAGTGCTCCATATTGTGGAAGAAGCTTTTGACATAATATACAAGCAAACGGGTAAAAATCCAATACAGGTGCTTGTTGATGCTATAGGAAATGCAGCACCTATAGAAGATACAACAAGAGTAAGGTATGGTGGTATAAACTATAATGTGGCTGTAGACGTGAGCTCTCTTAAGAGGCTTCATATAGCTCTCAAGAATATAGCGTTGGCGGCAATAACTAGTAGTTTCAACAATAAAAAAAGAATTTCAGATGCGCTCGCAAATGAACTTATCCTTGCATCTACCAAAAGTGCAGATAGTTATGCGGTAAAGAAGCGTGTTGATGCAGAGCGCATGGCTAGAAGTGCGAGGTAGTTTATATGGTAAGAAAAGAATTTGTTGCAGCAGAAGTGGCAAAAATTATGGTTAATCCAGACCAGATAAGGAATGTTGCAATAGTTGCGCATGTGCACCATGGTAAAACTACCCTCACAGATTCTTTGCTTGCAAAGGCGGGTATAATCTCAAAATCCGTTGCCGGTGATGTATTATATACAAACTATGATGAGATAGAGAAAGAGAGAAAAATGACAATAAAATCCGCCAACATTTCACTCGCTTTTGATTATGGCGGCAAAGACTATATTATAAACCTTATTGATACTCCTGGGCACGTAGATTTCGGAGGGCACGTTACAAGATCAATGCGTGCTGTAGATGGAATAGTGCTTGTTGTTGATCCTGTTGAAGGTATAATGCCGCAGACTGAAACTGTGGTGAGGCAGGCCCTAAAAGAAAAAGCCAAGCCAGTGCTTTTCGTAAACAAGGTTGATAGATTATTGAATGAACTAAGGCTAACCCCTGAGCAGACATACGAAAGGCTTCTAAAGCTCATAAACGACATAAACAAACTTATAAAGAGATACGCTCCTGAAGATGTTGCAGATAAATGGGGTGTAAGTGTAGAAAACGGCAGTGTTTGCTTTGGCTCGGCATACAAGAAATGGGCCATATCAAAAAGAATAATGGAAAAATATAAGATAACATTTAAAAACATTTTTTCACTTACTGCTGCTGGAGAAGAGGAAAAATTGCAGGAAATTGCCCCTATAGATGAGGCTGTTTTATCTATGATTATAGAACATCTTCCAAATCCAAAGCAGGCACAGCCTTACAGAATACCAAACCTTTGGCATGGTGATCTGAACAGCGAGATTGGCAAGGCAATGATGAATGTTGATAGGAATGCAAAAGCTGCAATGGTAATATTCGGTGTGGTATATGATCAGCATAGCGGCGAGGTTGCAATAGGGAGGGTGTTTTCGGGTACAATAAAGAAAGGTACTTTTCTCCATATCTCTGGCATTTCGCAACCTGAGAAGGTGCAACAAGTCGGCCTGTATATGGGCCCTGATCGCGTGCAGGTGGAAGAAGTGCCGGCAGGAAATATAGCTGCGCTTGTCGGTTTGAAGAATGTTTCAGTTGGCGATACCACAAGTGAGGTTGAAATAGAGCCATTCGAGCAGATAAAGCATTATTCACAACCTGTGGTTACAAAAGCTATAGAAGCAAAAGACCCCAGGGATACAGCCAAATTGGTCGAGGCATTGATGGAACTTTCAAAAGAAGACCCTACAATCCAGATTGAGCTTAACCAAGAGACCGGGGAGCACCTAGTAAAAGGTATGGGTGAGCTGCACCTTGAAATAATAGAATCCAAGCTGAAAGATGAGCACAAAATACCAATAGTGACAAGCGAGCCTATTGTTCTTTACAAAGAAACAGTTGAAACTAAGATTGAGAATGTAGAAGGGAAGTCGCCAAACAAGCATTCTAGATTTTATGTTACTATAGAGCCTCTTGAACCTGGTGTGATAGAGTTCATAGAAAACGGAAATATAAAAGAGGGCAAACCAAAAGGCAAACAGTATGTGGAAGATTTGGTGAAGTCTGGATTGCCTAGGGAGCAGGCAAAGGAGGTTGTAGATATAATAAATAATAGCATGCTTATAGACGCCACCCACGGAGTTCAATATTTGAACGAAGTAATGGAATTGCTTATAGATGGTTTCGAAGAAGCAATGAAGGACGGTCCGCTTGCAAGGGAAAAGTGCTCAGGAATAAAAGTGCTCATAACGGACGCAACAATTCACGAAGATCCTGTGCATAGAGGGCCTGCGCAGATAATACCAGCAATGAGAAGGCCGATTTACGCGGGAATGCTTAAAGCAGGGGTAGTTCTTCTAGAGCCAAAGCAGAAATTCACAATAAATCTTCCACAAGAGTACATGTCTGATGTAATTACATTCGTGCAGGGAAAGAGGGGCCAGGTATTGGAAATACAGCAGGAAAATGAGCAAGCAACCATAATAGCGAAGTTGCCTGTATCTGAGGTTATAAAAGGTTTCTCAAACGAGCTGAGAGGACTTACCCAAGGAAGAGCAATATGGTATTTTGAATATGCCGGCTTCGAAAAACTCCCGAAAGATCTGCAGGAAAAGGTAGCAAGGGAAATAAGGACAAGAAAAGGTCAGCCTCCAGAGCCTCCTAAGCCAGAGCAGTTCATGGACTGACCATAAGCCTTTTATATTTTCTTTATTATATTATTGCAACTTATTGTTGCACCAATGAGACGAGGTGTCTATATGACAAAATCGTATGTAAAATTTGAAGTGTCGAAAGAGGTTGTGGATAAGATAGTGGAGGCAGTGAGGCTAGCAAAGCAGAGCGGGGCAATAAAGAAGGGGTCAAATGAGGTAACGAAAAGCATAGAAAGGGGTCTAGCTTCTTTTGTTGTAATAGCAGAAGATGTCGAACCTGAGGAAGTGGTTATGCACCTGCCTACTCTATGTGAACAGAAAAAAATTCTTTTTGCTTATGTGCCAACTAAGGAAATACTGGGCAAAGCTGCTGGCTTGAATGTACCTTGCACCTCGATTGCGATTGAAAAAGCCGGTCAGGCAGATTCTGTAATAAAGGAAATATCATCAAGGATAACAGGCAAGGAATCCAAGAGCACCGAGAAAGCCGAAAAGACAGAGAAAGCTGCAAAAACGGAGAAGAAAGAGCAGAAAAAGTGATATAAGTGAAGGAGGAGGAAAAGACAGTTGGCAAAGTCGAAAAGCAGTTTGATGGCTACCTTGGGGAAGTTGTTGAGGTACCAAGAACAAGGACCGGCATCTTTGGTGAAGCAAAACAGATAATGGTAAGAATTCTTGAAGGTAACGATAAAGGGCGTGTTATAAGAAGAAATATAGTTGGGTTCGTTAAAGTTGGCGACAAGATAAGGCTTCCAGATACTACAAGGGAAGCAAGGCAGATAAAAGCAAGGTGAGGCTATGAAATGCTCCTATTGTTCAAAAGAGATTGAGAAAGGCACAGGAATAATGTTTGTTAAGAAGAGTGGGAGCATAAAGTATTATTGCTCAAACAGGTGCTTGAAGTTTGACCTTGTATATGGCAAGAAGCCAAATCCTAACGAAATAAAGAATAATATCTGAGCTGTGCGTCTCTTCTTTAAAATATAAAGCGCGTTCTTCTAGTATTTAAATATTTTTAATAAACAAAAACAAAGAAACCTTTTTATATAACCTACTTCATAAATATACTCGGTGAAAAATATGATGAATAAGGTAAAAACTCAAGCGGTACCAGAAGAGCTAGCACTCCTACAAAAAGAAATTACAAACAAATTAAAACTTTTCGAAGGAATTACCTCATCTAAAGATAAGTTTGAAAAATTTTTTGAACAGCATGGTAAAAATGAAGAAGAACAAAGAAATAATTTCAATGCATCTTGGGTAACTCTTTATTATCTAGCAAAGAAATTAGGTGTTGATAATGAGTTACTTACAAAAATTAATAATCAAATAGGTGAACGCGGAAAAGAGTTGAATTATGAAATCGAAAAGTATGAGACGGAAAAACTCAATGGTAAAACTTATAGCGCAATAAAAGAAATCATAAAACAAGATTTTGGCTGCTATCCTTTCCTTCCAAATGTTAACGGAGCACCTAATTTTTATGATTCTATAAATACTGCTATAAATAATGCCATAAATATTCCTACTACCGAAATCCACGACTCCTTGAATACGTTATTATTAAGTTCAGAAGCCCAGCAGCAACCAACAGTGCTAAAGCAGGACCAAGAATACCAAACACCCTCAGCACAATCACAAACCCCACAGCCCGAAAATAAAGAAGATACTTCACAACAGGGCGAAGACACGCAGTCCGAAAATAAAGGAGATACTACAAAGTTGGGTAAGATTAAAAATGCTTTTAAAGATTTCTTTTCGGCTTTCATTGATGCAGTTTCTTCCGAACAAAAGCAAAACAAACTAGTAGATAAAATCGCTGAACAATCAAAAAGCAAACAATTAGTATCTCAGGAAAATAAAAATGACAAAGAAAAATATAGTAGTATCATTAA
>JBMFSM010000007.1:0-18085 GCA_049967555.1 Candidatus Micrarchaeia archaeon | reverse complement strand
GTCATGAGGTATTCCATTGCGGACTGGGCTTTTGGTGAGGAGACTTCTTTCAAAAGATTCTTTGTCTTGTGCATGTTTTCATCCTCATATACTTGCAACTTTCTAATCAAAAACTTTTAAAATTATTATAAGGTACACAGAAATATTTGATTTCTTTATAATTTAATTCATCCAAAAATACAAACAATAAATCCCATACTTATTTTGTTAATTTTTTTGCTATTTCATTGAATTCATTTTCAATTTCTTTATCCTCTAAAATAGGTATTTTTCCTTGGTCTGATAGTTCAGCTATTTTTTTATTATTTTTTATCAAGCCCAAAACTTCACATTCAAGTGCTGTAGCTACCCTCTCTGCACCCTTCTTATATCCATCAGACATATTTTCTATAACCCCCAGAAGGGCAATGTTAAATTTTTTTGCCATTATTCCTGACCGTATTGCATTTATCGATGCCACATATTGTGGTGTGGTAACCATAGCAAAACCTGTAAGATTAAGCAACTGCATTATAGAAAGCGGTGCATCACTTGTGCCTGGCGGCAAATCTATTATAAGATAATCTAAGTCTCCCCAATCTGAGTTTTTCAAAAAATCTCCAATCATTTTTGCTATCAAAGGCCCCCTCCAAATAATAGGTTTTGTACTATCATCAACAAGCATAGCTGTTGAAAGGATCTTGACGCCGTTGTATTCATAAGGCTTTAAGGGATATTCTTTTATCCTATAATTTATGCCTAAAAAAAGATTGACATTTGGACAATCTATATCTGCATCAAGCAAGCCAACTTTATAACCAAGGTTCTTAAGTGCAAAAGCAAGATTTATTGAAATAGTTGTCTTACCCACACCCCCTTTTGCACTATATATACCTATCCTATGTCTTACTCCTGTTAACTTGTCATTTACCTCGTTTTTCTCTCTTACTACATTAAAAAGTGAGGGATGTATGTCTGTTTTTTCCTTTATAGCGTCTTCAGGCTTATATGATTTCATATAATTCAATTATATCTCACGCGAAAAATATATATTTCTTTATAATTACTTTAAAAAACAATATATTTTAGACTGGGAATAAATCATACTGTGGCATTTGATTGTATACAAAACCAATTCTAAATTTTAGCAAAATAAATAAATATAAAAGCAATCAAAGGAATATTTAATAAAGATATTATTTATATAAAAAAGTAAATAATATGTTATTGATATTAATATGTTGTTGATATGGACATATTTGCTTTACATGAGTCTTGTGGTGTGTATGGTATATTGTCATTAGGAGAAAGTGTCGCTGCCAATATTTATAATAGTATTTTCTCATTGCAGCATAGAGGCCAGGATGGCGCAGGAATTGCCACAATGTTAATAAAAAACAAAGAAACAGAAGTCTACATTAAAAAAGGAGCCAATCTTGTTAGTCGTGTTTTTGAAAACTTCGATCTACTTTCTCTTAAGGGAAATCTCGGTGTTGGAAGTGTTAGATATCCAACTGTTGGAAAATCAAGAGACACTGATGCCCAACCATTTTATGTGAAAGATATAAGAAAGGGTCTTGCAATTGCACATAATGGCAATCTTGTAAATTATAAACAACTAAGGGAGCAGCTTGTCCAAGAAGGGTATAATTTTACTTCCGATGGAGACGCAGAGGTAATATTGCATGCGGTCTCAAGAGAATTAAAAAAAGACAATAATATCTTCAATTCGATTCAGCGAGTAATGAAAAAATTAGAAGGAGCATATTCTGATGTAATAGTTACTGGAAATGGAGAACTTATTGCCTTTAGAGATCCTCATGCCATAAGACCTTTGGTTTGGGCACTTGAAAAAGATCAAAACAACGAAATCTTTTCAATTATGGTTGCCTCAGAAAGTGTAGCTTTTGATATAAATAATGCGTTAGATAGAATAGAATTTAAAGGAGAATTGATGCCTGGCGAGGTGCTGCTTGCAGAAAGCATCAATAATAAAATAAAAATAACCAGAAAAATATTATCAGACCCGGATGAGACACATTCAGCGCATTGCATGTTTGAATATGTCTACTTTTCTAGACCAGATTCTAAAGTTAATGGCGAGTATATATATAATTTAAGGGTCAGGATGGGTGAGGAACTTGCTAAGCTTACCAATATAAAGGCAGACGTAATAATTCCTGTTCCTGATACTGCTAGGCCTGCGGCAGACGGATATTCGAGCATATCCCATATCCCAGTAAAGGAAGGATTGATAAAAAATCGTTATATTTCAAGGACTTTCATAATGCCCTCGCAGGACAAGAGGGAAGATGGGGTAAGATTAAAATTTAATACTATAAATTCAATCATAGATGGTAAAAGAATAATATTAATAGATGATAGCATAGTCAGAGGTACAACACTAAAAAAGATAATAAAATTGCTTAAGCAGAATGGCGCAAAAGAGGTGCATGTTGTGATAACTGCACCGCAGATAATAGCACCGTGCTTTTATGGCATAGATATGGCAAGTCATAAGCAGCTTATTGCATACAAATACAATCAGGATACTGACCAGATAAAAACTTATATTGGTGCGGATTCATTAATTTATCAGACCATAGAAAGCCTAGTCAGAGCTATAAATTTGCCGAAAGACGAGCTGTGCTTGGCATGCCTAAATAATAACTATCCCACAAAAGAAGCAAAAAGGATTGCTGAGGAAATGAAAGAAACAGACAAAGAAAGATATTATGAATAATTTCCTTTACCTTTTTATACATAAAAAATTTGTAATTGAATCCTAAAAGCAGAACGTGCGTCAAAGTAAGTTTTATATATCATAATGTGCAAAAATTCAAATATGGCTATAACAGATAAACAATTGCAATCATACTTAAAATATCTAGGCATTATTAAGGCAATTGAAGACGATAAAAATTATAAAGGTGTGGACCTTAATGGTCTGGAGCTCATTGGTTATGTAGCTATAAAAAATCGTGATTCTTGTGAAAAAATAATGCTTATTACAAGCATACCTATAGGTTTAAATTATAGCAAGCATGTTGTCATATATATTAAAAATGATGAAAATGCAAAAAATCTAATGAATACATTGATAAATGATCATTATAATAAAGTGCTATTTTTCGGTAAAGGACATTTTATAGAAAATCGAGATGACATAGCATTTAATTCGGAAGAAAAATGGAGATTTGAAATAGCGATTAGCGAGAATCAAAAGTCATTGGATGATTTTGGTATTTTTAAATCTATGAAAAGGTAAGATAGGAGTATGATACATTTTGTGCAAAAGAGGAAACAATCTAGCTCTGTTTTTTATTTTGTTCTTTCATCACTCTATCAAATATAATTCTGAACCAAGGAGTATACAAATCAGGATTAACCTTTATATCTTTCGCTATGTCCTCTAATTTTGCCCATTTGTAATTCGCTGCTTCTTCTGGATTGAGTATTGGCTTATTATCAAATTTACCATAAAAAACATGATCAAATTCATGTTCTGTTAGCCCTTCGCCAACATCTGCCTTGTAGATAAAACTGAAAGCTTCATATAAGTTGCAATCAAAACCCATCTCTTCTTTCAATCTTCTGTGAGCAGCATCTTCAATGCTTTCTCCAGGCCTAGGATGCGTACATACTGTATTGCTCCATTTTCCTTTTGAGTGATACTTTGTAAATGCCCTTTGCTGGAGCATTAGCATGCCTTTTTCATTAAAAATAAAAATAGATACCGCCCTGTGGAGCTTACCTCCATTCATATGTGCTTTCATTTTTTCCTCAATACCTATCTCTTTATCCTGCTCATCTACAAGTATCACATTCTCCATACTATCGATTAATAATTATAAAGTTGACAAATTAAATACTTTTGCGCAAAACTATTTACTTTAGTGAGCAGGAAATTCCACATTCTTGAGAAGGAGGATTAAAGCAAACTTCAAAAATTGGTGGGCATTTGCTTCATCAGTTGGTGGCCTCGATATCCTATTTCTTTTTCTATTCGGAACAAATAATATTATATCGTTGTTCGCTTGGGAAGCCCACGGCTTTAGTCGTGGGTAGTTTACATTCTCTGACCCGATGCAATTGGATTTGGAGATTCATTCTGCGATTGAAATCGTGGGCTTTCTGCTAAGCATTCTATAAATCTGAAAAGGTTCAATTTATTAATTTTAATTTACAAATATTTCTATGCACTTTGTAATTGCCGTACCATTGGATAGTGGACTTGCAAGCTTTATAGGAAAAAAAGGTTCTGAAAATAGCATTACATTTTATAACAGAATATATAATGATAATGTGGTTGTGGCACTTATGCCTAGTTCTATAGAAGAAAAGGTATATGGGTTAGCACAATCTTTACTCATAGCGAACCAGATAATAATAAGTTCATCGAATGTGGATAAAAACTTTGGTGAAGTAATTGTTGCGGCAGGCCTCGTGAATAAAAAGGTTATATTCACCGGTGAAAACGAAGTGGATGAATTTGCAAAAAGTGCAGGCATAACCTCTTATGAAATATGCAGCAGAGAAGAGCTTCTTGATAAGATAACAAATTTCAAGCAAGACCAGGTGTTTGCTGCAAGTGAGAAAAGAGTGGATATTGACAAGTCTTTTGTAGTCAAGGGAATAGGCTGCGTTTTGTTAGGTATAGTTACACGCGGAAGCATAGCTATGCATGATACTTTAAAGCACAGCAATGGTAAAGAAGTTTTTATCAGATCAATACAAAGTCAAGATAGGGATGTAGAAAAAGCAGATATCTTCACTCGCGTTGGCATTGCAGTAAAAGGGCTTGATGCAGAAGAAGTTGAAAAAGGCGATATATTGGCAAATAATGTAATATCTTATAAGAAAAGCCTAAATGCCAAAATTAAAGTTTCAGGAATAGCGAAAGAGGAATTGAAAGAGGGTAGCTCATATGGCTTTGCAATAAATTTCTCATATACGACCGCAATTGTTGGGCATGTTGGGAGTGAGATTGAGCTCAAGCTTGAAAAACCAGTGCCCTTTGAAAAAGGAGATTCTTTCTTTTTAATAAGGCAAAAACAGCCTAGGCTCTTTGCGGCAGGTACTGTCTTATAGTGCTTGTTGGTGTATAAAATATATCTGTCGTTAACTAGATAATATTTCATAAAATATAAATTCAAAAGATCCAGCAAAATTCAAATAAAAGAGCCTAAAAAATTATTTTGATAAGAATTCACGAAACTTAGTATTTATCTCTATCTTTTCAAGTGTCTCCTTAAGCTCTTTTTTAATAGTCGGACTAAAATTCTCTTTCATTGCAAAAAAATCATGTATTTCTTCTAGCTTATCTTCTCCCACTTGTGTTGACAGACTTTCTACAAATCTTCCCAACATATGCGTCCCAGGCTCAAATTGCTTTTTAATAAACTGCCATTTGTCTTTTATAAATTCAAGGACAAGCTCTTTTCCAAATGGATTTGTTGACATGTGGTAAGGTATTATATATGAATCTTGCAGTTTTACATCACTCGAAAACGTCATATCTAACGCTCTCCTTGCCAAATCCTTTCTAGAGAACAAAGAAAGTGAGGAAAGCAAGTAAATTTTCTTTTCTGGAAATTCTTCATTTACATAAGCGGATTTTATCATATCAAATATTTTCTCGTTACCGTTAAAGGCAGCCACTGTGTATATCGCGTTTCTTATTTCAGGTACTATGTTGTTTGAATAAAGTGCAGTATCAAGGTTCTTCATAGAAAAATTAATTATATTTTTGTCACCAAGCATACCTAAGCCACTTATCAAATGGCTTCTAAATATTGATGTTTGCTCGTTCTCTTCTTTTTTAGGTTTCATGCCTATTTTCTTTAAATTTTTAACTAAAAATTCAATAGCCACATTCTTAATAGATTTGCTCACTTCCAGATCATAAGCTTTAAAATACAAACCTATAAGATGGCTAGAAAGTTGGATATTTAAAGGATATCCTGAATTTAAAAGGTAGTTTGACACAAAATTTAGATATTTATCAAGTGATATTTTCCTGCCTATGAGCAAAGCAAACAAATCTCCTTCTACTCCGCATCCATCAATACTTTTTAAAATTCCAGATTTTATTGCGGAACCAACAACTTCAAGGTATTCTTCTTCGTAGCTTGACCTATAGAAGCCTTTCTGATTGTAATTTAATTTTATCAAATCAAAATTATTTTCAAGCTTTGCTGTTTTATTTGTTAATAATATTTTGCCTATTTTTGAAATGCCATTTTTGCTGTAAAAATATGTTATAGGGACCGGCCACAATATATTTTTAGTATCACCAAGGATTGTAAATTTTTCCTGGGTAATAGATGGCTCCTTTCCATTCTGCAATTTAATTAAAGGATAACCAGCAGTATTTATCCAAGCCTTTGCAATTTTACTTACATAGAGCTTCTTACCACTTCTTTTTGCTTCAACCTCTATGGCATTCCAAAGGTCTTGTTTTTTCGCATTAGAATATGCATGTTTCTTAAGATATCTATGCAAGCCTTTTCTAAATATCTCACTCCCTGCATAATCTTCAAGCATTCTTAAAACTGAGCCACCTTTATTATAGCTTATGCTATCAAAAATGCTTTCTATCTCGGCAGGCGTATCTACCTTAACATTTATTGGATGTGTTGTTTTTAGTTGATCTGCTGAAAATGCCGTAGAAACTGTATCTATAAAGTAGTCAAGTTCTACATGCCAATTTTTATATACACTATCTACAGCTTTCATACTCATGTATGTGGCAAAACTTTCATTTAGCCAAAGATCATCCCACCATTCCATTGTGACTAAATCTCCAAACCATTGATGTGCTATTTCATGCGCCACAGTATCAGCAACTTGCCTTTTCATCGTGAGCGATATTTTTTTAGGATCAATAAGAAAGTCTATTTCTCTAAAAGTTATTGCACCCCAGTTTTCCATAGCCCCTGCACTAAAATCTGGCAATGCAATAAGATCGAGCTTAGGCAATGGATATTTTATGCCAAAATATTTTTCATAAAACAAGACAAATTGCTTTGCAAACAAAAGTGAGATTTTTGCAAATGATTTTTGTCCTGGCCTTGTTATTGCTCTTATCTTTATACCACCGGCATTGCTGCTTAAGTATTCAAATTTCCCAACACCCATATAAACTAGATAGGTTGACATTTTCGGTGTGGGATAAAATAACACCTCTTTCTTGTCGCCCAAGAGTTTTGCTTCTTTAACGGGCATGTTTGAAATTGCATCAAGTTCTTTGTCGATAATAAGAGTTACTTCAAAGACGGCTTTCATACTGGGTTTATCAAAGCAAGGGAATGCTGCTCTCGCGTCTGACGATTCAAACTGGGTTGTTAATATTTTGCTTTCCTTGCCGCCTTCTTTATATTTAGAAAGATAGAATCCGTAAAGATTTTCGTTGTGCAGCCCTTCATAATCTATGCTCAATGTTGCTCTACCTTTAACTTGAGTATTTAGTATTATATCAAGCTCCTCATTTTCGCTTATCAATCTTGTTTTTGTTTTCACAATCGACTTGCCAGAGGATACGCTTGCATTTTTAATATCAAGCCCTTTCGCATTTAATTTTATTGTTCTTGTCTTCTTTTTTATCTCCAAATCAATTTCAACATGCCCTTTGAATCTTTTAGTTTCACTGTTCGGATAAATCTTCAACCTATATCTTAAAGGTATTATATTCTCCATGCTATTAGTTCACAAGAAAAATATAAATACCAGAAGTCAACGTTCTTTTTTCAAAAGTAAAACATCAGAACTTTTTATGAGCCTTTTTCTTCCAGCATGTTTTGCATACTTGAGCGCCTTTTCAGCCATTTTTTCAGTAAGCCTTTCAAGCTCCATCTCCAGACCAAGAACAGCATCCTCTGTTATCTTTTCCGCACCCGCTTCTTCCCTTATAAATTGCTCGATTTCATACAAACTGTACCCCCTACCACTCATTAATACACCCCACTGAAAAGCAAAAAGATATTGCAAAAATATCTTTAAAAACTATTTGGAAAAAGTTTGAGTAGTGGTATTCATACTTTTAGCTGATCAAACAGAAGAGCGCTTTCGTAAGCCTCTCTTTTGCTTATTCTATAACTTTTTTCAGTTTCTCTGAGCATGCTTATTGGCACAAAAAACCAACCTTTGCCATTCATGCGCCAAGCTATAAAAACCTTCAAACCAGAGTTGTCTTCCCATTTCTTAAGTACACTGAACTTCTCTTTTTCTATGGCTACGCTTGATTCCCAAGCTTTGCATTCAAAAGCAAATCCGTAGCCATTTTTTATAGCTATAATGTCTGGGCTTATGGAATTGACACCACTTCCTGCACTTCTTATTACAGAATAGCCAAGCTCGGCAAATTTTGACAAAAGTTCTCTTTCGCCCCTGGCGCCTTTCACATACCTGTTCATTAGATATCTAGGTGTTTAGAAATATATATTAAGGTTTTGCTTTAATATAAATAATTGGAAATTAGTTGCGGGTTGGGATTATGCTTAGTTTGTGCTTAACCTTTTATTTATTGGGTGGAGAAGGTTGGCTTGCATAATGATCGGCAGCTAATTCTATGTTGTGTATATTGCACAAAACGTAAGCAGTGCTATAGATAGACAGAAAAGCAGTAAGTAAAAAATAAGCAAAAGCTTGCGTACGCATATAAGGCATAAAAAGGTGGAAAAATGGCAAAGACATATCTAGATATAGTAAAATATATGATTGAAGGGTCATTTGGAATAGAAGGATTGGTTGATAAACCAGATATAATAGGTGCTGTTTTTGGGCAGACAGAAGGATTATTGGGCGATGATTTAGACTTGAGAGAGCTGCAAAAAAACGGCAAGATAGGGAGGATAGAAATTGAACTTTCCCAATCTGGCAGCAGAACATATGGAAAGTTGCACCTTCCTGCATCGCTTGACAGAGTCGAAACCTGCATACTTGCTGCTGCAATAGAGTCTGTTGATAGAGTCGGTCCATATGAAGCACAGTTCAAGGTAACAAAGGTAGAAGATACAAGATCGGAGAAGAGAAAAAAGCTTTTGGACAGGGCAAAAGAGCTTGTCAAACAACTTCTTAATACAGAGATACCAGACAGCAAAGAACTTGCAGAAATGGTCCAGAGTGAAGTAAAGGTAAGCGAAGTGGTAAACTATGGTTTGGAAAACCTACCTGCTGGGCCTGATGTGGCTAAAAGTAGTGAAATTATCATAGTTGAAGGAAGGGCAGATGTAATAAATCTGCTAAAAAATGACATAACTAATGTTATTGCGATAGGTGGGGCTACAAATAATATACCAAAAAGTCTGATTAACTTGTGCAACGAGAAAGAGGCAACACTCTTTGTAGATGGAGATAGGGGCGGCGATCTAATAATAAGGAATCTTATGAAAGTAGCAGAAGTGGATTTTATAGCTAAGGCTCCTGATGGCAAAGAGGTTGAGGAACTCACAAGAAAAGAGATTATAAAATCATTAAGGGCTAAGATTCCTTTGAGCCAATATTTGGAAATAAACAAAAACAAACAGCAGAACGTTCAGCAACAAAGGGAAAATGTTCAGCAGCAACAGAGAGAAAACATTCAACACCAGAAAGAAAACAAGCAGAACATACCTAAGCAGAGCATATGGGGCGAGGATCATTTGCCAATGCAAGAGGAAAACAACGACATAATGCCAAAAGAGATAGAAGAGAGCAAAGAACCTGCAATAATAGATGAGGTAAACTTCCAGCAAGAAGAGAAAATCGAAGACAATGCCACGCACAGCAGCGAACCTGTCCTGCAAGCTATAGTTCTATCGCAGCTTGCAAAAGCGCTTGACGAACTTTCAAACACACTCAATGCAAGGCTTTACAACAATGCCGGTGAGATAATATATGGGAAAGATATACCAATAAGGGAGCTTTTGCCTACGATTCAACAAACAAACAACATATATGGAATAGTACTAAATGGAATAATAACACAGAGGCTTGTAGAGCTTGCATTGCAAAAAGGAATAAAAGCAATATATGGACTCAGGGCAAACCCAATTCCAAAGAGGCATCCAGAACTCATAATTTATACAAAGGAGCAGGGAAGATTGGAGTGACAATAAACCATAGGCTATACCCATGGCTAATCAAATTTTTCCATAGGTTGATTTGCATGTTGCACAGCAACGTTGGGCAAACCAATTTCATCCAGATGCATGAGCCTGCTTACGGCGGTTCCTCTATTTGGAATTTGTGGAATTTTATAGTTAGTGATATATTCATATCCAAACAGAATTTTATTTGAATAATATATAGGTGTGTACTCGACATTTAATTCCATCGCTAAAGTGTGTGAAATTCAACAAGATTGGGTGATAGAATGAAGATCCTTATAATGGATATTGGTTCAAAAAAGAATAGCCTCGGTGGGGAGTTAAAAGTGGCTGCCCAGCTTCACGCCAAACTTGGAAAATTTTTTGATACTTATTATTTGGGTTACGACTCGCCATATCTTGAAAGAAAAAATCTTTTTTTGATAGAAAGAGAAAAAGTAATATTTTCAAAACACATGCACAATGAAGTAGCTGAAAACTGGGTCATACGCGCTGGATATTATTTTTGGTCAGGAAGAATGTATAATTTAGGAATCAGTAGGAGTAAATTAATTGAAATATTTGAAAGTGTGAAGCCAGATATTGTTTTATCAAATTCCATAATGGACTTTCCTATAATACGATACATGAAAAAAAGAATGAATTTTAAAACAATTTATATAGATCATGCCAACTTGTCTGGCAAAGTTTTCGATAATCTTCTGTCTAAAAATTCACTTCCATTTACATTTGGTTCGGGAATTATGCCGTTAGGTATAAACTATATGAAGAAAAAATTCTTCCGATATTTCGATGCGAATGTTGCACTTAATCTTGAACAAAAGGAAAATATGGAAAAAATTACAAAAAAAGTATATCACATACCAAATGGAATAACAAAGCCAAAAAAAGATGAAAAATTAATTAATGAATTTCTAGGAAGGTTTGGTTTGAAAGGGAAATTCATTTTTTTGTATGTTGGTAGGCTTTTCGAGAGGCAGAAAAATATTAGTGCTTTAATAAAAGCATTTGCAAAGGTCGAATCAGAAAATGCAGTTCTTGTAATAATAGGAAGTGGACCATCATATAATCAGTATATAAATCTCGCAAGAGGTAACAAAAAAATTATCTTTACTGGTGCCCTTTATGATGACATGCTCAATAGTGCATATTTCGCCTCAAAAGTTTTTATACTACCTTCCTTTTGGGAAGGGTTTAGCTTAACAATATTAGAAGCAGCCTCACACGGTTTGCCTTTAATTTTGTCTAAACCTGCGTGCCCCAGGGATTTTGCCGAAAACAAGATACACATTGAAACTTTTGACCCAAAAAATGTAGATGAATTGAGCGTAAAGATGAAATTGATGCTCGATTCTAAAAATTATATAAAAGCGAAGAGAGAATCTGAAAAAATAGCAAAGCACTTCGGCGAAGAAAACATGATATCAAATTATATATCACTTATAAACCTTCTTAATAAAACATAATCTTGGTAGGCGATTTGCTTGATTTTTGTATCATATTTTGATATTTCTGCAAGCAAATCATCAAAGATTGATTTTCTAAAATTAATGGAATAATTTTAAATATTAATTTTATATTTTTAAGTATGGTGGAGAGAACCCAATTTGAGCATGTGGAAAGATTGATAAAAAAAAGTAGTGAGGTACTAATAGTTTCTCCATATATAGATATTTATTACGCAAAATTTATATTACGCAATTCGAAAAATAAAAGGATTTATATAATTTCTTCTTCTATGGATAGAAAAGTGAAAAAGCTTTTAGAACAAGGAAATTTTCCTGCGACATCTCTTGCTCTTTTTCTCACATTTTCTTTTGCTGCTCTAATAATATCCGCAGTTGGTTTTGGCAATTTTATATTTATTTTTTCAATTCTTTTCCTAGCAATTTTCCTGTTTAGACTAAAAATGAGAAAACCTGGTGGAATAAAGTTGAAAATACCACAAAATTTCGTGCATGCAAAACTTTACATAGGAAATTCTATGGCAATAATAGGTTCGGCAAACCTCACTTACAGGGGCTTGCACAAGAATGTAGAGCATATAGAGATACACGAAGATCTAGAATATATAAAAAAATTAAAAGAGGAATTCTGGAGAATGTGGAAAGAAGTCGAATAGTGTTGTATTGATCCTTATTGAATTGAAAAATTATTCAAAGAAATCCAACAAATTTTAGGGTAAATGCCAAAACAACAAAAAATACCTCAATTAATATCAAGTATGCTGTGACTTCATATTCTTTCATAGGTTTTAAATTCATTATAATATGAGTAAGGCTATAAATTTTATTGCCATATGGGGGCTTGAAAGTACCATCGCTTTGTCTTATGCCTAAATCTCTAACCTTAAATTTTTTCTTCAAGTGCAGGAAGAATTCTAAAAACCATGGAATAAATATTATCATGCCGAAAAATTCAGCATTGCCCATTATCATTATTGAAACTAGCGCAGCCCCAATACCATAGGTAAAACTGTCGCCAGATATTATTTTTGCCATATACATATTAAATGGAAAATAAGCAAGCAATGTCGCCACTAATACTGATGAGAGAAGCAGACCTATACCATTTCCATAAAATATAGAATAAAAAAGCAAACCTAAGCTTGCGATTATTGCCATGCCGGGCTGTAGCCCATCAAACCCACCGAGTAGGTTAAATGCATTTGACACAAAAATTACAGCAAGGGGTATTATTATTAACGGGTATATTATCCCAAAGTTTACAAGCATATCTATGAAAGGCACATGTATAGATGATACGCCAGCATTTATTGCCATAAGTGGAAGCGCACCCAATATTGTAAGGAGAGGTTTTTGCCATTGCTTGAGGCCTTTTTTCCTGTCTAGCATGTCAGTTGCCAACACGCGTTTTTGCTTTACGTTCAAGTCGTCGATGAACCCAACAAATACAATAAGGATAATGCCAAGTGCTGTAGCCAAGAGTTTTTCTATATCTAATATTGGTGTATAAATAAAACTCCCTCCAAAAGTATAAACAAGAATGCCAGATATAAAACCAAATGCAACAGCTACACCTCCGCTGCTAGGGAGTATTCTTGGCTTTTTTTTGTTGTGGTCTTCAGCTATAATTCCAGCTTCATAGAAATAAAAAATGACAAATTTAGTTGCTATTATTGTTATTATAAACGAAAACAATGATGGCACTAATATTGTAAGATATGTGTGATACATAATTTAACATCACCCACAAACACAGTGGAATTTCTTTGTAATATAAGATAAAGTTTATATTTTTTAAACCTTCCTGATTAGCTTATAGGTCACCACAACTGAAACGCGCGAGCTTAGCTGCCAAGCTGACGAATTTTGCGCTTACCTTGACAGGTCTATCGCTGGCTTCAAAGGCATTGCATTGCCTGCTCTTTGTGATTTTGTTTCACTCTCGCTGCTTACTGTTGTTTTTAAGCCCAATTTGCTTTCTATATAGCCGACTGCTTCAACGAAGCTTTTGAGCTCTTCATCCTCACTTATATCTATCCTTTCCATAGAATTAAGCTGCTTGATCATCTTTGCCACAAACTTGCCAGCCAGCTCCTTGTTGTTTTCTTCTGAAATAACCTTTACTGGATCCTTAGTTTCGGCAAGTTTATTGTAAATATCTCTTTTAACTTTGCTTGCGATTATAATTTCTATTTTGCTTGGCTTTCCCGCCTTTCTTTCGAAGAGTTTTATTGCGTTTTTCGCATCCTCAATAAAAGAGTCTATCTCATCTTCAAGTTTCTCTATCTTGTGGTTTATCAGCGCTTCGTTATTGCTGGGCCATTTTTCAAGCGAAACAAATCCTGTATTACCTATCATGTGCCACATCTCTTCGGCAATATGCGGAGATACTGGCTGGAGCATCAGTATGACTGATTGGATATAGTCTCTTATAGAAATACTATTGTCCCCCCCACGCTCAAAATACCTCTTCAGCTCTTTTATAGAGTCATAGAATATCGATGTAATTGCAGTGCGAAGCTCAAGCTTCTCCATCGCCTCTGTTGCTGTTTTTATTTTCTCACTCATTTTAGAATAAAGCCAGAAGTCTATGCTTTTAAGCTCTTTTCCCTCGTATTTGTCAATCTTTGAGACTATTTCATAAAGATATTCGAGCCTTTCTGTTATACCTTTTGCATCTTTATCTGTGAAGTTGAAATCACTAAGTAGATCTGAACCGCCGTTAACTTCTAATCTAAGCGTGTCTATGCCATATTTTTCTGCTCCCGCGGCAACAGGCACAGTATTACCTAGGCTTTTACTCATTTTTTCACCTTCTGAGAGCACCATCCCTGTCACTACGATCTGCTTTGGCCAATACTGCTTATCAAAAATTATAGCGTGGTTAAAAATATACATTGTAAGGTGATTGAATACAAGCTCCACTGCAGAATGCCTTGATGTAAATTTATACCAGTATGCGAAAGATTCGCCACACCTTTTTATTGTTTCATAATCTATTCCTGTAGAACTTGCTATTTTTTCAATATCTCCGCTACCTCTGAATATATATTCAAAAAATTCGGGCTTTAGCTGCTCTGGAGATATATTTTTCTCTCTCAATATATGTGAGATTGTATAAAATGCAGGATATATTGTAGAATCTGAGAGTGATTCTATTATATAATTCTTGTCTAGAGGCAGTCTTGTACCCAGTCCCTGTGCCCTCGCCACTGCTCTTAGATCGAGCCAGTTTAATGTATATTCAAAAGCGGCTTTTGCCCTATCGGGTATTATATTTACGCCTTTATAAGCTTCCCAGGCAAGTTCCTTCCATTTCTTGTCGCCATAATTCAGGAACCATTGATCCTCCACAACTTTTACCACCACTCTTGCGCCGCATCTGCAATACACAGGCGCATTTGCAAGCAAATAAATCTCAAAAGCATTGCCTTTTTGAAGGAGTTCAGCTCTTACTTTGGCAGCTGCATCTGGTTTGCTCATACCTTCATAACCTTTTACAATCATTTTTCCCCAATGGGATTCTTCCCTGTATTCAAGTTTGGTGGCAAATTCCAGCATGTCGTCTATTGCATTTATATCTGTATGTAGGATTTCAAGATAAGCAAGCGCAGGAATATCTTGGTGAATGGGTTTCGATTCGCCAACCGCAACATCTGCAAGAGACCTACCTATTTCAACGTTTATTAACTTTCTTATCTTGAGATCTTGTATGGGGTAACCTTTTGCCCTCAGCCTTTCCAAAGCTGCATAGTCAAATGGCGCATGAGAAGGCACACTCATCACAACCCCGGTGCCGATATCCTCTTTTACGAAAAATCCAGGAAACACAGGCAGCTCTTCCATGTTTATAGGATTTATGCACTTCTTTGCAAGAAGCTCACTAGGCTTAACATCATTTATTATCTCAATCCTGAACTGATTTGACAAAATTTCTGCTGCTTTTTTTGATATATAATAAAGCTCATCATTGAGCTTGCATTTGACATATTCTGCATTTTCATTTATGAAAATATTTGTGACGCCAAAAATAGTCTCAGGCCTATATGTGCTGCAAGGGAAGTACACATCTTCGCCGACAACCTTAAATTTTATTGCTATTTCGTTTTCTATATTTGGCTCGACATCATGTTTTGTATCATGCATTCCTACTGGATTGTTTTCATTTGGGCACCAACCAACTGGGTGCCTTCCTTTAGTAAGCAAATTGTTTTTGCTAAGTATGCCAAATTGCCACTCAACAAATTTGCTGAATATGGGCTCGGTAGATACAAATTTTCTCCTCCAATCTATGCTAAAACCAGATGTTCTCATATCACGTTCTATATGCTTTGTAAAATAATCGACTATAAATATTGGATCTGTCATTTTTTTAATATCCTCATCAGGTATGTTAAAATATTTCAAATTCTCTATTAGATCTTTGTCTCCTTCTTTTATTCTTTTTGCAAATGCGATTATTGGAGTGCCTGTAGCATGGAAACCCATAGGAAAAAGGACATTGTAGCCACGCATACGCTTGTATCTTGCTAGAATGTCTGCAATGCCGTAAGTCCTAACATGCCCGATGTGCAATGGACTGTTTACATAGGGAAATGCCGCTGTCACCATATAAGGCTCTTTCTCATTCGGCTCGCTCTCAAATATTTTATTTTCTTCCCATTCTTTTTGCCACTTTTTCTCAATTTCACTAAAATTCAACATTATAACCACTTGATAAATATATTAGAGAAAATGATTTATTAATTATAGCATAATAGGTTTATAAGTTTAGTTTCATTTATATGCTGTTTTTTGCTTGTTTTGAAAGAACTTTAAAATTTATATATGTTTGGATTTAAAATAATATCACTATTCACCGGTGTTTTAGATGGGAAGGATACCTATTGCAGATGAGAAACTTGCCAAAATATGGATATGCAAAAGATGCAAAGCTAGAAATCATGCTGGAGCAGTAAAATGCAGAAAATGCGGTTATAAAGCATTAAGACCTAAGCGAAGAGAAGTAAAGATAAAGAAAGCTTGAGTGAAAGAAGTTTTATAAATATATAGAATTTGTATAATAATATTTGAGTGGTAGATAATATGGTAGAATTGACACCTATAGAAAAACTTGTTGTAAAGGCAATGCAAGATCTTGGAGCAACAAAGGAAGAGTCTCTTAAGACAGCAGACGACATAGCAAAGAAGTGCAACAGGCCAAAAAGCATGATTACAAATACATTGGTTGCACTCTCTCAGAAGAATATAATAAAAAGGGTAGCAAGGGAAAAGGCCGCTGGTTATTACATTACGCAGCAAATCAGCGTATAAGGTTTTTAGATGGGCGATAGTGAAAGCGATTCGATAGATTTTCTTGCAAAGTACAAAGACTGGGAAGCAGTAAAAAGGATGAATATAAATTCAAATACAAAGCCGGAGGAGGTGGCTTTCCATCTTGCGTCTATAAGACAGACCATAGACAAGAAAGCCTTTGAAATACTTGGTATAGATACAAAGCAGCTTGACAAGATTGCAGAAAATCTAGCAGATAAAAAACCTAGCAATTATAAATCGCTTGCAGAAACAATAGAAGATCTTAGTAAAAAAGAGATAAGAGAAGCAGTAGAAAAATCTTGCAATGATAAGCCAGAGCTAGGGTCTGTGGCTAACGCATATCTATTGAGAGTGATATTTCAAAATCTTGGTTTTGAATTTTGCCTAGATCAAAAAATAATTGATGAAATTTATACAAATGCCGTTAAAAAAAGCAAAGAAGAGGAAGCAAATATAAATAAAAACTCCATAGATTTTCTTGCAAAATACAAAGACTGGATTTCGATAAAAAAGATGAGCATAGTAGATAATATAAAACCAGAGGAGGTGGCTTTCCATCTTGCGTCTATAAGACAGACCATAGACAAGAAAGCCTTTGAAATACTTGGTATAGATACAAAGCAGCTTGATCAATTTGTAGAAAATTTGACTGAAGGCAAAAGAAAAACCTATAAAACAATGGCCGAGATAATAGGGAATCTTGATAACAACGCTACAAAAGAAGTAATAAAAAAAGCAAGCAATTCAAAGCCTGAGCTTGAACAAGTGGCAAGAGTATATATCCTGAGAAAAGTGGTGCAGAACCTGGGTTTCGATTTTGATGTAAACCAAGAGATGTTGGCAAAAGTTTATTCTTATCTGAAGATACCAAAGCCGCTAGGAAGAAAGCCCAAGGCTTGATTTTTTGGGGAGTTAGGCTAGCTTGGTAGGCTTCCAGGTTTGGGACCTGGCGACCCGTGTTCAAATCACGGACTCCCCAATAATTTGCCGGGGTTATGTAGTATACTTAGATTGCCCTTCTGCTAAAAATAGATGACTCGTTTATAGAAGAGCATCATCTGCCTTGCTCGTTAGTTTTGAATTTTTGCTTCGATGGCAATGTCTGCTTTCGCATATGGGGCGCTTTCGGATAATCTGACACATCATTTATATCGAACTTTTTATGTATAAATATTTACCTTAGCTTGCCGAGGAAACTTATCGACCGCAAGTGTTAAATATGTGCTTGTGTTATAT
>JBMFSM010000006.1:0-20935 GCA_049967555.1 Candidatus Micrarchaeia archaeon | reverse complement strand
TTTCATAATCGCCCTCCACCTTTACAACCTGAGTCAATTTCATTTACTTCACTATAATATTATATATTTAGATACAATTAATAAATTTATGCATTCCGCATTCATCCCACGATTGAAATCGTGGGCTTTCTGCTAAGCATCCTGTAAGGACAGACTTTAATATGTGGCAGATAGTATATGCAGATACCTTGGATGACAAAAAAGGAAATTAATGGCTGCTGTTTTCATTTTTGTTTGTTAAGCGTGCACTTAACCACAGTTAAGCTTAAAAAGTAGTTACTTCACAATATTTTAATCTAGGGTATGAAAATGGAGGATGGACTTGCTGAAAATAGGTTTGAAGTGGCTTATATGACAAAAGAGAATGCAGACAAGCGGATGATAATCCAAAACAATATTTTCGAACTTATAATAAAAAAATCGAAGAACGGTAATGAATATAAGAAGTACTCAGAACTAGTTGGCATGCTCATACTTAAATATTATAAAAGGCTTGGAAGTATAAATGCTGCTATAAACGCAACATATGAAGTTATTGAAGAATCTGGCAGTATAAATGATCTTATAGCACATTACAATGCGCTTAAGGAGGAGGAAAAGAGCAATGTAGATGTAAGCACAGATAACGCAAGGTCTAAGATAGCAAATATGCTTCTAAACGATTACAAAAGAAGATTTGGAGAGGGCAAGAAAGATGCATATAATGTGCTTGTGCTACAGAGCTGGGTAGGCAAAGTAGAGAACATAAACGAGCTAACGATATTAATGGATAATATATTAACAATAAGAGACAAGCTCGGCAATTCATGGGATTATGAAGTTCATATAATCCCTCTTCTTATAGAAAAGGCGTTCACAACAGAGGATTTGATAGATTACACTAACTCGATAACAAACCTTATAATAGGGCTCAGTAAGAAGCTTAACGACAGCTATCTTGCAGTAATGACTGGTGTCAAAGTGCTAGAATATGCCACATCACCAAACACAATAAAGTTTTATATAAGGGACATGATAAAGGAGAACAACAAAAAAGTCGAAGACCTCAATAATGAGCTTGCAACCTTGAATTCGAATAAGTTGTCAAAGGTAAAAAATCTTATTAAGATAAAGAACATGAACAATGAAGTGATAAATACGCATGTACTCAATGAGGAGCTAATGCGCGGATTTGACCCTAAAGAATTTATGCTAGGTGAAACAAAAAGATAGAAGACTTATTTTCCACACAGTTTTCTTTTCTACTCTTTTTACTTTACCAAAGCCTCACTCTGCTCTCTCATAAACTGCTGCAGATAGAATCTGCTTCCAGTCCCTTTTCCAGTAAGACCACTGCCTTTCCACCCAACAAAAGTGTGAAAACCCACTATAGCACCTGTTGTGGCGCTGATCTCCCTATTTATATATAACACGCCAGTCTCTATCTTATCTAGGAACTCTTTGATCTCGCTATTTTTTTTACTGTAGAGCCCAGCAGTAAGGCCATATTCTACATCATTAGCCATTTTTAGCGCATCGTCGAAATTTTTATAAGAGGTGATCACAAGAAAAGGTAGAAAAAGCTCCTCATGGAATAGCTTGTTTTCGTGGCTTATCTCAACGAGGGTTGGCTCTACATAAAAGCCCTGCAAACCAGTATTATAAGCCTTGCCGCCATATAGCAACAACCCATTTTTCTTTGCTTCCTCAACAGAATCAAGGAATTTATGATAGGCTTTTTCACTTATGAGCGGCCCCATATAAATATCTTTTTCTAAAGGATTGCCTATCTTAAATGACCTCATTTTTTCTATAAGCTTACTTATTAAAACCTCTTTAATAGACTCATGCACATACACTCTTGAGCAGGCGCTGCATTTTTGCCCATCAAATCCGAACGCGGCACTGGCTATGCCTGTTGCTGCTTCATCCAAATCAGCATATTTTGATACAATTGCAGGATTTTTGCCCCCCATCTCTACAACAAACACCTTCTGCATATTGTTGGAGTAGTTCTTCTGAAGCATACCCATTCCTGTTGATCTAGAACCTGTAAAAACTATACCACTTACCTTTTTACTTATTACCAGTGCGTCGCCAACCTCTGAACCAGGTCCGGTAATATAATTAAATACACCATCAGGAATGCCAGCCTCCTTAAATATTTCATATATTTTCAATCCAGTGAGCATAGACATGTTGTCTGTTGACGATGGTTTGAATACCACAGTGTTTCCAGTTACAAGCGCACCTGTGCTCATGCCAGTAGATATTGATATAGGAAAATTAAAAGGCGCAATTACACCGAAAACACCGTATGGCTTTAATGCTATTGTAACTTGTTCCTCTTTTCCTGGAGCACCCTGAAATCCGGCACTTACCTTGGCAGAGCTGCCAGAAAGCTTAACTTTTCTAGTATAACCTTTGTTTCTTTCAACCTCCATGGCATAATATCTCAAAAAATCAATCGCTTCGTCGACCTCGCCTATCGATTCATATCGAGTTTTGCCATTTTCTATGCTCAACATTGCCGCCACATTGAATTTTTCCCTAGCAAAAATATCAGCAGCCTTCCTAAATATTACAACCTTTTCTTTGTAGTTTGTGCTGCGCCAATTATCAAACGCAGCCAAAGCAGCATCTATTGCCAGATTGGCATGCTCTCTTGTACCTTTCTGAAAATATCCTATAAGCTTGTTATCTATCGGGGAGCGCTCTTCTATTTCCTCGCTGGCATAAACCTCTTTTCCGTTTATATACATGGGAAATTTTTTTCCGAGCACACTGCTATTTACTCTTTGTACAGCTTCATCAAAAAGCCTGTCAAATTCCTCCTCTTTTCCAGTTTCGACAAACTTTCTATAAGTAAATTCATTTTTAAAATCCATTAACTCACCCAACCTCGACAAGGAAGCCCAGTGCTTTAGCATAGGGATAAATTGCCGAGCACATTATGTATTTTGCAATATTATATATAATAAGTTAATGGTGTGAATTGCTTTGTAGTTTAAATACCAATAAAACTACAGAAAAACAATTAAACTACAAAGCCGGTGTGAATGATATAAGCATGCTATTTTTGCAGATTGGAGGTATTACAGCAGAAAAATAGAAATGAATAGGATTTGTTAAAACAAAGTGGGGAAGGGCCTGCTCGGGTAAAGCAGGCCCAGATAGATTACTGTGGAGGTGATACAATTAACGCATTAGTCGCCTTGCCAGCATCAAATTTATAATAAACCTTGTGGCCAAGCTGATATCTAACCAGTAGGCCTCTCATATAGAGCTTGTTAAGCCTAGCGCAAGCTGCATTTCTACCCTTATAATGCATAAGCTCCTTTATATCGTCTGCACAGACAAGCTCTTTGGTCTGAATAAACTCAATAATTTTAGAGTCAGGCGCTGATAAAGGCACTTCGACGAGTTTATTTTCAGGTGTGATCTCTTCATTATGCCTTTCGTCAAGCCTTATCTCCAACTCTTTTATTTTTTCAGTAATGCTGGCAAGGATTCTGTTGGTCTTTTCCCTTTCAGCAACGAGATATTTAAAAAGATTTTCAGCGTCAGAAGGGTAGGTGCTTTGGTTGTCAAGCTTTGCTAGTTCTTTCTTGAGCCTTTCGAGCTCCCCTTCAATTTCTTTTTTATCCACAACCACACCTTTTCATGAACAATTCATGATCAATGCACAAACGGTGCATGAAACAATCATGATTGAATCACATATAGTTGTTAAGATTAAGATATTTAAATATTTTGTTTTTTACTATAACTTCCAATCACAGCTTTTCGACAGAAGATCCAGGCACAAACCTTTTTTATTTGTTTCTAACAAAAAAGATATGTATGGAGCAGATATTAATACCTTCTAAAAGGATGGAGATACTAAAGAAGCATATTGGCGAATTGAGCAGAGTGCTAAACTGTAAAATAAGGATAAATGAAGAAAATGAAGTCGTTTTGGACGGGGGGGCGTATGAGGAATATAATGCGAAGAATGTTGTCACGGCTATTGGGGGGGGCTTCGATGTGGATGCAGCCCTTAGGCTTATCAATGATGGATACTTCTTCAAATCAATAAATTTAAAAGAAATATTTAAAAACAGAGAAAATATTATAAGGATAGAAGGGAGGGTTATAGGAAGAGAAGGCAAAAGCAAAATTTATATAGAAGAGGTCAGCGGTGCTAAAATAAGCGTGTTTGGTAGTAATATAAGTATTATAGGCACAGACGTAGAAATAAAGATAGCAGAATCGGCGATATATGCTTTGATAGAAGGGGACACACATAGAAAAGCATATAGAATTATGGAAATGACAAAAAAGAAAATGAAAATGGTGTGATAATGGAGAGTATAGCTGATGAAATATTTAAAGAGTTTAGGGAAAATTCGATAGCAGAATTTTTTAGAAAGAACAGGCAAATGTTGGGCTATGCTGGTAAGGTGAGATCGCTTACTACAATTGTGCACGAGTATGTGACAAATTCACTTGACGCGGCAGAAGAAGCTGGAATACTGCCAGACATAATGGTGGAGATAAAAGAACTTGGTGAGGAAAAATACTCCTTGCTTGTAAAAGATAATGGACCTGGCATACCCAAAGCCGTCGTTGGCAAAGCACTGGCAACAATACTCGCAGGCACAAAATTTCATAGATATATGCAACAGAGGGGGCAGCAAGGAATTGGCGCTTCTGGATGCACAATGTTTTCGCAGATAACTACTGGCAAACCTATCCATGTGCGCTCATCCACAGGCAGAGAATCATATGAATGCAATATTTCAATAGATATAAAGAGCAACAAACCAGTAGTAACAGAGATGAAAGAGGTATTGCTCGAATTTAGAGGATTGGAGGTATATGGTGAATTTGCAGACGTCAAATATGAGAACAGTGAACACGGGGTTTTTGAGTATATAAAGAGGACAGCACTTGCCAACCCACACGCAAGCTTTACACTTATAGACCCTACTGGCAAGGAAGCAGCTTTCCCCCGCTCAACTGAGGAAGCACCAAAAAAGCCAAAAGCGATAAAACCACATCCTCTTGGGCTCGAGCCAAATGATATTATAGAATTTGCACACAGGAGCGAAAGCAGAAAGGTATCTTCTTTTCTAATAGATTCTTTTTCAAGAATTTCACAGGCTAAAATAGACGAGCTCAGGCCGCTTGTCACATTTGACCTTTCGAAAAGCCCAAGAGAGATCACATGGCAAGATGCAGAGGAGCTTGTAAAAGCGTTCAAGAAGATGAAATGGATTGCGCCGGAATTTGAATCTGTTTCTCCGATTGGCGAGAAGTATTTAGGGCTTGCAATGAAAAATATACTCAATCCAGAATTTATGTCGGTAGTGGAAAGGAAGCCGAAGGTTTTCAGGGGTGGCATACCATTTATAGTTGAAGGAGGAATAGCCTATGGTGGAGGTGCTGGTAAAAAATATGATAATGAAGAGGTAGGTGGCAATATAATAAGGTTCGCGAATAAAGTACCACTTCTTTTTGACAGTGCAAATTGCGCAATAACTTATGCTGTAAAGAATATAGATTGGAAAAGATACAATATAAAGAATTTTGATGAAGAGCCAGTAAGTGTAATTGTAAATGTATCTTCTGTATTTGTGCCTTATTCAGGTGTTGGGAAGCAGGCAGTTGCAGAAGAAGAAGATATAATTGATGAAATAAAGCTTGCGGTGATGGATGCGGCAAGAGAGATGCAGCGCTATCTCAGCAATGTAAGGAGCAGAAGCCTAGCTGAGTCAAAATACAAAACAATAACTAGATATGTTTCGCAACTGTCGGATGACCTAGCAGAGCTCACCGGAAAGAAGGCCGACCAGATAGAGAAAAAACTTAAAGAGCTCATAGATGGAAAATATAAAAAAATGTTTGAAAGCGATGAAGACAAGCAAGGTAGCCAGATAGGGACTAAATAATCAACTTGCTCAAATGCTCTGTATCTATAACCTTTATAACATTATTTGAGATAACTATTCTCAGTGCCTCGCTTTCTTCACTTACAGAAGAATATAGGCGCTCCATGAATTTAAGCATAGCTTCTTCATCAAAAAATATAAGATATACTTTTCTTTTATCATCTACCTTTATCTTGCTTCTTTTACCGCTCGTAGAATAAATAAATATATATGCTTCGTTTCCGCCTCTTGAAATTATCATATCAGCGTCTTGTGAAGCGCCAAGATCCGTAAACAAAAATCCAGCTTTGACGCAATAATCCCTTAATCTTCTGAAAGAGGCAAGGTATTCTATACTATATCCTGATAATTCCACCCATACTTTTGGTGCATAATAATTTCCGATATTTATCAGTTCTCCAGAATTTGTGAGCTTGGTAAGAATACTTGTTACATTTTGGAGAGTGATTGAAACAGGCATATTATTGTATTTTATGTTAGAGGTTATACCACTTTTTATTTCTTCAGGCAACAGAGGCATATACTTCCAATGGAGTCGAAAGTTTATTTTATCAAAAATATTTAATATCTCTGATTTTTTGACAGTTACGAGCGTCTTTTTTGAAGGAGGAAAATCTGGCACATCTATATAATATTCATCCCTATTTGGTGCTTTCAAAACAAGGTTGAGCACTATTACAACTATTATAACTACTGCAAATTCTATGTAGTAAGATGGTATAAAAAGTATTTTTTTTACATAAGAAGTAGTAAAGTAATATTTGCTGTTGAATATATTGATTAAGAAAGTCTGGTTGCCATAACTTATTATACTTCCTTTAGGAAGCGTATAGAATATGGTGCTGTTGCTCGTTGTGCCTTTTTCTATATAACTATTGTCTAGACTTATAGAATATGATGAATTTGCAATAGGCATCCCCAAACTAGAAAGAGAAAATACAAAAGTACCATTACCGAAATTTAGACTTACAGGACTTATGTTCAAGCCTGCGATTTCGAAAAGCGTGGAAGCATATGGTTTGTTCTGAAAATTCCTTAATATTGCTACATAATATCCACTGGGCAGTGCAAATGATTCATATTTTATTATATTTATCCCTACAGAATTGTTAAAGAATCCCACAGGTAATGATGAGATATAACTCATGTTTGATGTAAAAATATCTATATGTGGCGCAGCTAAAAGTCTCTGTGAAGAACTAGCACTCATGCCTATTGTGATAGGCACCACTTGCGTTTCACCAATAAGGCCAGGCATGCTTAAACTGCCATTTAGCTCAGAAAAGATATGCAGCTCTTTGTTTTTTACAATAAAACCTGACGAATTACTCGCTACAGCGCTGACTAGCACATATGTATTGTTTATAGAACTTACATTTTGGAAATCTATCGCTTTATCTAGTGCAAATACACCAACACTACCTGAAGCTGGATTCGCAAGTGAATAGTTACCATATGCAACCACAGGCATCCAGAACCTTGTGCTCAATGCCAATGTAATATCGCTTGCCATGCTGCTTGCATTAGGCCAAGACAATGTCGGCATGTTTGAAAATGCGATGAGTGTTCCGTTGAGCACATTGGCGTAACTTATATTTTTGTAATTAATGCCTAGTGAGAAAGTAGGATTCCTGAAATAGAACATATTGCCATTGGCAGAATGGGAAATGCTCCAGTTTATTCCTGAGAGCCCCAGGGCCTGCAAGCTTGAAGGTCCAGTCTTGAAAATTATAGAACCAGTACCTATACTCCTTGAGAAATTGTCACCCACATAAACAACCACATCGCCATTGGAAAGCAGCGTAAGCAGCGTCGTATTCGAAGAATATCCACTATCAGGCATAAGGCTTACTGGAAGAAGCCCTGAGGGTATTATCACTATGGACTTTTTTGGTATTGAATATATGTTGTTTAGATTAACAACTTTGAATGAGGCATTTTCCAATAGGCTGTAATAATTTAGGTATTGGTTGAGTGCGTTTGTGACTTTGCTATCTGCAAAACAGTCAAAGCACATAGACGGGCTACTTACATAATATATATTCCTTACAGGATTAGACAGATAGACATTCATAGATATATTAGCAATCAACGTGTTAGATGCTGAATAATTAATTAAAACAAATGGGACAGCATAACGATTATTTTGATAGCTTAGCACACCGTTTGTGATTATGGAATAATTAAAATAAGGCTTGCCATAAGTGGTAGTTGAGGTGGTATTTATTTTGAAATTAGAGTGAATGTATATAGAAAGAATTAATAGGAAGAATGCTATAATAGCTATTACAGCAATGCCTATAATCAATGGTTTTGAAATTTTCATGGTTATCTTCGCTACATAGATTCTTTATTTAACAAATATTTATCTACAAGTTTTGATATGAATTTAGAGACAGCATTTGTTCTTTCGCCTACCTTCTTAATCACTTTGTAGGTTTTGATGTTTCTTACGTGTGAATTTATACTTACATAATATTTCATTTTTTCACCTTGATAAAGCCAAAAGGTTTTAATCTTTCTAGCTTTCTAATGAGGAAGTTATCGCAAATGAACGATTTCGTGCAAATAATGTTAATTTTCTCAACGTTGCTGTGCAACATGCGAATCAACCTATGGAAAGCCCACAGCTTTAATCGTGGGTAATTTATGTTAGCTCTTAAGCTCTATATAGCCCAGCGAAACCATCTTATTCAGTATCTGCTCCACCCTTGGAGACGTGATTTTGTATGTCTTCGCGAATTCATCTACATCTATAGAATTGTTGTGTGTGACTATCCAGTCTTCTATCATTGCCATTAGTGACTCGTCTGAATATATTTGGAGTGCCTCTAAATTGGCTTTCAGTGTTTTATTCTCTTCGCCCAGCTGCGCCGTCTGGATTGCGAGATTTCTATTGGCTGCGCTAAGCTCAAGATTAAGCCTCTTAAACTCCCTATATTCTGCCAAAATGGCATCATAGCTGTTGAATAGAGAGCTATAATTTTGAGAGAGGCTATTTAATAAATCATCTATTGCAGAATCTAGGTATTGAAAGAATTTTTTCTCGTCAATCTTAAAGCTATCGGATATTAGTGAAAGAACAGAGAGGAAGTTTCTTAGAACAAAAACCCTCCTCATCTTTATACTTATATCTGGAGCTATTGAGTATATTACTTCTGCCCCAGACTCGCTTATCTCAAAAAGGAAGAATAGAAAAGGCTTCTTATGCAGATCCCTGCTCTCAACTCTCGTTACAAGCAACTTGTTGTTCTCTATCTTTGAGGCAAAGGTAGGGACTTGCGATACCTTGGCAAGCAAATCCTCAAGTTTACCATTAAGCTGACCTACGAAACTTATCTCCTCTATTTTTGGTGTTATTTCTCCTTCTGACACTTAACCACTATTTTTATTTCTTTGGTAAGGTATAAATTTGTTTATTATTCCTTATTTTTTGCTTGAGCTCTGGCATGTAACTTATTAGCGAAAGAAGGTAAAGGAAGACAATTATAACAAAACTTATTAGTAGAGTACTTACTTTAAAAGAAATAATAAGGCCAAATATAAGAAAGAGAAAACCTAATAAAAGATAAATTATCTCGCGCAAGACAAATTTATTCCTATATTTTATATATTTTGGAAGGCACTCCTTGCATACTACCAGCTTATTACCCTCTTCATTTTTAGTTATGTTCTTTTTGAACCACCTGATGCTTTTTATTATATAGTCTTCCTTTACTTCAAAGCCTTTCTTCTCCTTGCCACATATTATACAATAATTAGCCATTTAATCACTAATATTTAGCTCAACAACCCTACCATACGCCTCATTTATCTTAGCTTCATCAAACATGTTCATAATTTCAGTTATTTTTACATCATCAATACCCATTCGCCTAAATAAATTTATTATTTCGCTTTGTTTCACCCCTATGTTTTGGAGAAGCCCTGCAAAAGTCACTGCACTTATATGCCTATGTACTCTGTTAAGCTCAGCTTCCAGTGTATTTATATTTACATCGCTGACACCTAACATAGCAAGACCTTTCCTAAGTTCAAGCCTGTTTATAATAAATGTCTTTCCCATATAATCAACTGGAGAAGATTCTGCTTATAAGTGTATCCTCTATCCCAACATATCTGAAGAAGGATATTATGCTTTCCTTATCCACACCATAGCTCATTATGAGATTAGCAAAGCTTTTTACATCCATACTCTTGCTCTGAGAGTCAAGGGTTTCGAAGAGCTTGTCTATTATTTCATTTGGAACATTTACATCTAATAATTTACTTTTCAAGCTTATTTTTTCGAAATAATATTCTTTTGATATGTCTAGATTATTTATCTCGTTTTGCATGAGTATATCTTTTATAGAAATGGTATAAACATCAAGAGGCACCTCCCCTATAACCTTATCAAGCAAGAAGACTTCCGGAAATCTTACAGAAGTTTGGAAAGACATATCTACAGCTGCTTGCCCAACACCAAACTTCCTTATCTCATCCCTTATAAAGTAAGAAAAATTCAGAGATCCCTGTAGATAATCCATAAACCTTTCAAATTTTACCCTAAGTATTATGTTTGTACCAACATTTGAGAAGATACTTTCATTTATATCTGTGGGGTTTTGCGAAGCAACAAGAAGCGCAAATTGATATTTTCTGCCTTCTCTGACAATAGTGACAGCGTCGCTTCTATCATCGCCTGCTATTTTCCATGCCTCATCAAGCACAACTATTGCTTTTATTCCTTTTGAGGCACTCCACCCCTCTATTCTCATTCTCTCTTTTAGGGACTGTAGTATAAAGAGCGCAGCAAGGGCCCTAAAAGTTTCATCAGGCAATCCAGAAAGATCCATATCTACTAGACCCGAAGAGGCAAGTTTACCAAGGTCTATTGTGCTCTTCCTTGCGAAAAAATCTTCACCTTCCCTTACAAACTGCCTTAATCTATATATCGCATTTTCAAGCTCAGCAGGATATTGATATGTGCCTTCTTGGAGCTTTTCCTCAAGCAATTTTATTGCATTTTGAAGTGTTGGTGGCTCCTTATTTGGATCAGGTATTTCTGCAAGATTAAAACCAGCATTCAAATAAGCTTGCTCAATGGTCTCCTGAGTCAACCTTCTCTGCTCGGGATAATTGCCAATATCTGTAAGAATCTCGAATGAATTCATTATCTGCTTTACTCTGTCCAAAGGCTTTATGCCCAAGAGATCCATTATATTCAAGTAGTCCCCTTTCCCGAGAGATACGACAACCCCACCACTTTGTTTTACCCAGGCTTTATACTCGCCCGCCCAATCTATTATTATTGCATTTGCATTCCATATATAACTTGCTCGTATTAGGAAAGTTTTGACAAGAAAGCTCTTTCCAGCACCTGTTATTCCAACAATAGCTATATGTGGGTTCGTCAAACTCGCAAACGTCCAGGTAAAAGGAACATGAAATATTTTAGTAAGACCCAAGAATATAGCGTTTGTAGGATCATTAAGGAGATAGTAAGCAGGCGGTTCAGGAGGCTTACTAACAAAAACCCTTTTTGCAAGCTCGTTGCTCATTATACTTTGGATTTTAAGCAAGCCCAAAATATCACCTCTGAATTGTAAATAAACTTGTCATATCACTTAGCGAAGTTGGTATGAAATAATTGAACTTATAAAGATAATAAAGTTCCCTGCCAATGACGCGAGTTATGCTTAAATCAAATGCATTAAATATTGTCTGAATTTGATTTAGTTGGCTTGAAAGCGCGTCCATAGCTGCTTTCTCGCTTATCCCGACAGCAACACTCTCTATATACATCAGACTGTAAACTGGCTTTTCACCTGAAGAAAGTCGGTCTATCTTCGCCTGTACGATCCTTATTTGCCTTTGCAGATCGTCTACGCTCATCTGACTTGGATTGCCACTGCTCATCTCCCTTGAAAGCTTAAATTCAAGCAGACCCAATTTTCCTTCAAGTTCCTCCCTATAATTCTGCACATCTTGCGCAGATACTACTAAATTGAATCTGAAAGGAAACTTTATATTCATCATTGCTCTTTCCCATTTTGTTGGGGCAGCGGCAAGTTCGGTCACGTCACCTTCAGCCTCTTCGCCTGTGAAAATGTAATTATAGAGATTTGCAGTAAGGTAGCCAGTTGCATAATAAATTCCATTCATATTTTTTATAATGCAGGTTTGATTGTCTGGTATATAATAATTTTTAGAAAGAATAATCTTTGCTTTTAAAATTCTTGTTAAAATAGGAAAAATCAAAAAATCAGCATAATTTAAAATAGGAATCATCAGAAGAGCTAATACTGCCAAAATCATTATAGGAACTGAAAATATTCCATATGTGCCTACAAATACCAAAACTATAAGTATTGCAAAGGCAGATGAGGCCATATATATAAGGGCAGCTTCGTCCATTATACCATCCCTTTTATTTGTTTGTTGATTGTTGATGGAGGAATAATATAGTCAGGTTCTATCAATGTAAACAATTCTGGAGTTGTTATTATATCTGCAATAATACCATATATTGAATTCACCCCTGCAATTATTTCATTTGCTTTTTGCAGCGCGGTGTTGATTGCCTCTGTATCATTTCCCCCTATAGCAGTAACTAAAATATAAGTTACAGGCACCAAAGAATCCACATTTGATATATTATCCAAAAGGTTGTGCCACATTGTTACTTCTCCTTTTATTCTTTCGATATCTTCCGGCCTTGCACTCTTGTCGTTTGTTATTGTGCTGTATCTACTTTCTGCATCGTTGAGCTTGTCCTGCACCTTGCTTATATAATTATCTTTATTCAGTATGTTAAGTTGGGTGCTTATTTTTATAGGCGTTTTGCTTAATGAGATTACTTTGCTGAATAATGTAGAAAAATCATACTTTTCATCATCATCCATCTCTGTAGAAGATAAAAATACAGGTACTTTGATAAATGAGGATGCATAAATATATTCACCGATTCGTCTTGTTATAGCGTTTCCGGCTGGCGCAACTACGAAAGCCTCGGTGTTATCCAATATTATTTCCTTATTTTTCATGCGCAAAAAAGGCAAAAATATGTAATAATAATATCGCATGGAAAAAGCAAGAACTGCAAATACTAATGCAAGAAACCCTAGAAAAAATTTTAGAAAAGATGGTGAAAAGGTTGTTGCCGACAAGGCAAATGCAAATGATGCAACAACAAGAATGCCGAATATTATTGTCTGATAGTTTGGCACAGCAACACACCCATTGTAATATTTTGAGTATTAAATTTATAAAATGTTGCTAATGGCATTAGAAAAAGCAATGACTGAAATTCTGCATTATTCCGGAATAAAAAATTTAGAAATTGCAGTATTTATACACTAGACACGAGATCAGACACGAGATCAAATTTTTAGCAGCGCACCGCTTGAAGGGGCCATGCCACCGAAGAGCTCGGCTATTGTAGTAATTGTAAAATATGTCAATGCTAGAATAAGCGCAGGATAGAATAATACCGAAATCCAGAAAGAGCCCATACCGGCGCTAATATTACTTATTTCTTGTGGTATTGAATTTGGGCCGCTAGGTGTAAGACCATTTGTTATTGCACCGCTACCCTGGCTAAGGCTATTAAGCTGTGCAGTTGCACTTATGAAATTTTGCATTGTGCTCTGTGAAGAAAAGAAAAATGCAATTGAAAATAGAGTTGGGAGCACAAAGTAAAAGCCTACAGCAATTCCTATAAGCAACCCCCCTATAGTTCTTGTGGGTAATATAGAACGCAAAAATATTCCAGGTATTAAAAATACAGGAATTGAAGCGAGCATTGCAAATAGAATTAGATAAAATTCTATATATAGTGCCAAAAGCCCCTCAATAAGCAAAGATGAAAGGGCTTGCGCCGGCCATAAAAACAGCCATTCAAGAGGTAGGACTGCAAAATTAAATATGGTTGTTTGAGTTGCAAGAGTCTCTATTTCTATATTTATGCTCGTGGCAAAAGATGCAAGCATGAATGGTGTGTATAACGCTTGAAGTGTGCCTTGTGTTGCGCTAATCGTGTTATATATGTATGTTAGACTCGTGTTGTAAGGATCGACACCTATATATACACCCGGTAATATTCCAAAAATGAGCGCAGCTATCAACATAAAGAAAGCAACAAATACAAGGCTCACCCCAGCCTCGTAGAATTCACCCATGCCATATGTTGTAAGTTTTTTGTTCCTAGACACTAGTCCGATCACAAATATTACTGAAGCTATGAGGAAGCTAAAAAGTACGGCAATGATGATTACTGGCTCCCAAGAAGAAAAAGAATTATAGGCTGCTTGGTTAATCTGGCTACAATACCATGGAGCGTAGGTTCCTATACTAAATTTGTTTGGGCAGTAACCTATATCAAAGAGCAAGCTACTAGTTTTAGATAGTATCGATCCAGCATGCACTGTAGAAACTAAGAACAATGCAGCAATTGCTAATATAGTTGCCTTGTATGCCATAACAACACTAAACAATTTTTGTAAGCAAAGAAATAAAACTCATCTTCTCGCCAAAAGCACTTGAAAAATCAATAATAAATGTATCTACCACTATAAAATTTATCATAGGTAGTATAAGAGAAGAAACCACGGTGAAACCCACATAATCAAGATAAGAATATACATAAGCATTTATGGCATTTGAAATTGCTTTGCCTGTCATAAGAAGATTTTCCAAAGCAGTTTCTAAGGTTGAACCGAATGCACTTTGGTAAATATAGCCCGAAATGTCATTATACAGTTGTGTGTATGAAACATTTATGAATCCATAAGTTATGCTTACCATTAAAGGATAAACGAAACCTATCCCTATACCAAGCGCAATCAGGGCGCCACCAAAACTTCTTGTTGGTCCGAAAATCCTAGATATTAAACCCAGAGCGATGAAAATCGCAAATAATATGGGCGCAGAAGAAATTAGTATGAACTGAAGATAGTTTAATATGAACAGCCAACTTAGGCTTTGCGTGAGATAGGAGGTAAGAGAATCGATTGGGCCTGAAAGAGAAAATGCTAATGTATCTTTAAAACCAACACCAGGTATACCGGGAATTGGAGTTACCTCAATACTTATGAGAGGTGGGCTATTTATGTTTACAAAAAAACCAAGAATAAGATTGTTTAAGTTTGCTAATGGCCCTTTATTCAAGAAATAATATAGATTTGAGACTGCACTTAAATATACGTTTGCGCCAGTAGGGACAAAATTAGGTGCAATGCCAATTATACTTAACAAACCCTGCATGTTGAAAGTACACACCCATGTTGAAAAAATACCAAATGAGATTATTAAAACAAGGCTAAATAAAGTCTGATAAATAGATATTTTTATATTTGATCGTATGTCTTCTTTCCCGAAAAGAGGTGCAAGTATATATATTATAGATAGAATACTGATTACCACCAATGCAAGAATCGAGGCTACAGGAAACCATGCTGTATAAGGTGCAGTAAGAAAACTGTTTATACTACTTAAGCAATATGCACCAGTGCTTAATAAAATATAACCTATCAAATTATATCACCTTCCTCAAAACACCTTTATGTGAAAGGGACGGCGCACCAAGCAAATCACCGAAAGCTTCTATCATATCAAAGCATATTATTAGAGAAATTAATATACCCATTGTATACATACCGCTTAAAGCAGCAATTAAGCCAAACATCATTATAGGAAGAGCAAATGTAAGCTCTGGAAAAACATTAAAGTTTGAAGTTGTGAACATACTAGACACAGCATGAATGTTTAAAGTATAGCTGCTTTCAGCTGCAGAGATATCTGAGGACAATATAACATTTGTAGCCTCCCCAAACGCATATGTCAGTGCTGGAAAGAATATATAAAAAGAAATAAAAATACCAAGGAAAGCCCCACCTATTGCCCTCGTCCATGGAAATGAACGGAATAATATTCCCAAGTAAAGAAATAGTGGGAAAAGATAATAAATAATTGAAAGAAGAAAAACTGAAGTGAGTTCTGTACCTATTAGTGCAAATGTAAATGCACCAAATATCCCAATTAACTTTTCCAAGGCTGTATACCAAGCCATTGGATTTACAGTTATGCCAAATCCATTTGGCTGAAGAAGAACCGTAAAGCTCGCTATGGCTTTTAAGAGAAACGAATCGGAAGCAGCAATGATTATGTAGGTTATCTGATTTTCAGCATCGCCAAAATATAAATTACATGTATTTATATATAGACTTTGGACACTTCCGACAGATAGAGACGTTGAAATTACTGATGAACTAAAAGAAGCAAGATTCACAACAATGCTATCAATGCTTAACATACCACTTGCAATGAAAATGATTATTAGAAAGTTCAGAAGGTCTTCAAGAATCTCAGTTTTTGAAAAAGAGATAAGTTTGTCAATTTTAAATGCCATACCAAACATATATAACATTGCAATAAGCAACAGAACCATAAGGATTATGAGCACTGAATAGCCCAACAGGATGTTGTATGTTGATGAACTACCTAACACAGAAAAAGAAGATGGAAGAGGAGAAACCGAGGGTTTGAAGAGATAATCACAAGGATTTGGGTTGCTGTCTGCAAACGTACCTCTAACTATAACAAATATCAGCAATATTGTCATCAATAATAATCTTGTTTTCATATAAACTTACCTAATCCAACCATATTTGTATCGCCACCCATCAACTGCGAAATACCTTTTATAGAGGCAAGAAGGATTAATATATTTATAATAGGTAGTATATAACCTGTAACACCTATTATCCCATATAAGTCGGCAAGGCTCATTACCACATTAAAAGCGTTTTCTGGTTGGCAACTAGTAGGGACTGAAGGTATGGAATTTTGCAAACCAAATGCATTTATTAACAATTCTACAACAGACAAACTGGGAACAGCGTAAGCTGCAGAAAGACCAAGCTCATCTATATAAACATTCCCATACTTAGGATAACAATTATAGTAATTAATAATATTTGTAGCGTTAGGGAATATGAAAAAGTTGATCGATGTTGAATCATATGTGACGCTCGAGCCGTCTAGTGTTTTGCCAGGTATAGTTATTACAGGGATACTCCACCCAGCAGCACCCACAGGTGTTATACTACCACCACTAAGAGAAACATATTCCATTAAGTATATAATTGGAAAAATTATTAGGCCAGCAATAACAATCCCTATAAGAAGGCCACCAACCTTCCTAGTAAAAATACTTGATTTTAATAATATACCAGCTGCGAGAAGATAAGGCCATGCAAACAAAAATACAAGAATGGTAAGCATCTCGACCAAATATATTTCAAACGCCAGATAAGCCTCAAGCTCTATAGGCTTTGAAATTGAGGTAAGGAAAGACATACCTTGAAAAGGAGTATATGAGACTGTATCCGTAAATGCTCTGGGAAGTATAGGCACTATGCACCACGAGCCAAAAAGTGGCGGTGCCGCATCAAGAGGCGGAGCCGCTTCGCAGAAGGAAACAGAAGGAGTAAGCGATTTGAGAAAACCTATAAGGTCCTCAAATCTGTAAAAAGAGTCCAGGTTATATGCCATTTGGCTTGTAATGTTTGCTGTTATTACATAAGAAGTCATTAGATCATAATCGGCAAAAAGAGATATATCACTCTGCCCACTCTTCAGAATATTGGGTATTTGTATAATATAGCCACAAATATATGCTGTCGGTGAATAATCACTACTAGTAAAGATCAGCCTGTCAGAAGACAAATGATAGCAGATATTTTGTATATTATTACCAATAGCATGCTGTGATAAAGAAATTGCAGTGACGCTTCCAAAAAATTCTATTACACCTATTATTATTACAGCAATTATTATTGTGCCTATTACTTGACCAAGTTCGTCTATTGCCCTTTCTTTCAGCTTGTTGTTTTGCAGCGCACTTCCAGCAAAGTACATTGCGCTAACAATAAATATACTTAGCAATATACCTAAAGTTAATATAGAAATCCAATCCTTGAACACATTATAGCTTGTTATCAGATTATTGCCCACAGAGTTGGACCCAGCATAAACTAGAGAAATTACGGCCAGCAGCAATATTAATAATATCTTTAACCCCATATGCTTCCACCTTTAAGCCCGAATCCGGCAGTCAGTGCTTTTGTCAGACCTATAGCAAACGCAACAGTTATACCAAAATCAATCGCCATTAAAAATATCCCTTGGAAGACAAAATCTGAAACTTCCTCAGCTATAGTAGCTAGTGCGGATGGCGCCAAAACTATTTCTTGTATAGGCAAGCCGCCACCCATGCTTGAATAAAAGTTAGCAGGCACAGTTATAGAGAATCCCCAAAAATTATAGCTAGGATTTGTAGTGAAAAGAGAGCTTGGCTTTGGAGAAGAGGCAGTATAAGAGATGGGATAATTGGAGAAATAAGGATTGCACGCGATGTTCGGATTATTGCAATAGGTCCAGTTCATTATGTAAGAATTCATTACAAATGTTAATGGAAAAATAAAGTAGAAAGCAATTGCAAGGGCAAGAAATGAGTTTGCAGATTCTCTAAGTTTTGGCCCCATGAATGAAAGAGAACGCATTGCTATTGCCACAGGCAATACAACAGTTAGGGCTATAGACTTATCTATAAACAATGCTAAAAATTGCAGAAAAAGCATTCCGAAAGTAATAACTACAAATAGATTATAACCTACTATTGTGTCACCATATGTAGAATAAATATCAGCTAGAGATGGAGATATTGAAAGTTTTATTTTGAGAACGGAAGTGGATATTATAGGAATTTCTGAGCCAAAACCAGAAATAAATTTTGCTATCTCAGAGCCAATCATGAATTGTATAGATGTACTGTATATGTGTGTTGCCAAATTAATACCATCAACAAAAAGAAGTCTACCTATATATGCCTGTGCTGCTCCAAACGCATCCATACCTACTAGAGAATTTGTGAAGTTGCAAGAGAAACTTGCAAATCCAACAAGAAGCAATATTATAAAAATGCTTATTAACATTTGTGAAATCTCAAATTTTGCCGTTATTTTTAGTTTTTCCCGCATTGAGGCTGGAAAAAGATTGGACATAGCATATATAAAACCCGCAAGGGTGAAGAAAAATATTACAATAATAAGATTTATTCCTATCCAGTTGTTGGCATTTATTCCTCCGCCAGCAAATGAACATACACTGATATCAAACAAAAACATAAGCTCATCCAATTTTAATCCTACCCCCTATATCAAGCCTTATTGTACCGCCAAGTGCTTTTGCAATGGAATCCGTAATCGGAAACCATATAATTAGATCAACAACAAAAAGTGCAAGTTGCAGGAACAGATATATGAAAAAAGGGACAAGGTTATTCAATGCAGGATAAATAGATACTGTAGCACCTATATAAAGGGCAGGGTTTGCTGCAAATGAAACGGTAGTGGCTAGAGAATCAATAAGTATATTTATTATGCCAGACAAATATGTTGTGCTTTGGGTTGCTGGAGGAGTAAGCAAGCTAAAAATCAGATTTGAAACAGGTAAATTTAACAAAATTATTAACAGTGGAAAAATTATTGAGAGGCCAATACCAAATGCATAAAGAGTACCACCTATGGGCCTAAGAAATGGAAACGCTCTAAATATTATCCCAATAGGCACCAAAATCATAAAACCAACAAAAACTATCATTGGAAGTAAAACACCAATTGCGAAAAACAAAATTGTTACTGGCACAAAAATAAAATTTAAAGTATCATTTATAATAGATTCGAATTGGCCAGAAGAAGAGGATTCCAACATAGGATTTGTATATAAATTAAATTTTGTTCCAAAAGTAAATGCACCATACTCTAATGGAAGAGGTACCCACCATCCCAAATTTATGCTTTTTAATGTACCTATACCTTGAACAAGGCCAAAAAGATTTGAACCTAGCTCAGAATTAAATAAATTACCTAAAATAGTATTTATTGCTTCAAACGCAGAAGTGCTAAGTGTATTTAAACTAGTCGCTACACCCGTCAACCCGTATTGGGTTAATGGTTTCTGATTTATCAAAAGAAGGGATAAGTTTCCAGCAAAAACAAGAAAACCAACTGAACCTGCAATTAATATCGCAGATTTTGCCATCTCCCAATATTCATTCTTAAGCCATTCGCTTAAATTAGTTCCAGGCACCACTTTACTTATTATTACACCAATTGCTATTACTAGGAACGAGAGCATGAAAGAAAGTGCTAGCACAGAAAAAAGAGGGCTTGGTTGAATAGTGGTATTATATGGAGGCGGGAGAGAAAAACTAGAGGAAAAGATAGAATTAGAAAAAATAGCAAAAAGCAAAACCGCAAGCAATATAGCAAATTTGCCAACATTCATAACATCCACTTAATCTCACTAAGGGCCTAGACTTTGGTTATAGATACTGTAATATAATGAAATTGAAAGTATAAATATGTAGCGCACCTACTAATAATAGTAGGGAGTTGACATTTATATCTTATCATCTCGTCAAATATAAAATCATTACATCACATATTCAAAGAGGTTTGCAAGAAGGCACGAAAATATGTGTATTGTGACCTTCTTTATACCGACAAATCTGTTCTTCGCAAGGCCGAACTTTTCCTTTAATACTGAAAAAAGATGTTCGACAGCCCATCTTTTCCCATAGTCAGGGTCTTTAGGTTTTATGGTTTTGCAATATTTATTCCCGCTTCTTGGAATGATTGGCAATATATTGTCATAACGCAGTTACATATATATCTTCGTCGAATGATACTGTGCATCAGCGAGGAATTTTGCACCGTACTGCAGCACAAAATTTTTCTTTACTTTGTTGCACAACGGCGTGAACAGCTTCTTATCATTTGTATTTGCGGAAACTACCTCAGCAGCAATTGATGCGCCAGTATCCACGTCTACAATCATGTGTAGTTTCTGACATCCTCCCACGAATAAATTCGTGGGGTTCCTCACGGTTTCAAGGTTCGTTTCAATCATTGGCATCATTGCGCCATCTGTGCTCATTCCAATGATATACCGCAGGGTGTGCCAGGACACCCACTACT
>JBMFSM010000005.1:0-26342 GCA_049967555.1 Candidatus Micrarchaeia archaeon | reverse complement strand
GCGGCAACTCACCCTGGCACTCGCCCTCCAGGTTTATGAATGAGGTTGTGCCAGGTCCATTCGGCCTGAAGACTTGGCATGCGCCTGGAGGCGCCTTAGGGGCGAAGTTGTTGGCGTTGAAAACGCCAAGCTGAAACAAGGCGCCCAATACGACTGCAATAATGAGTATTGCCCAACCATAGGTCATGAGGTACTCCATTGCAGACTGGGCTTTTGAAGAATTTTCTTCTAAAAATTCTTTATTAAGTATAAGTTTATGATTAAGATTAGCCTTCTTTACGTCCCGCATGTATGAAGTCGTGCCCATTTTCTCCATGCTCTCGCTGATATTATTAAAAAAATAAATAAATAACTTGCTGTCTACTTCACAGAAAAGTTTGAATTGCTAATTTACTCTAAGATAGAAGTTAGGGAATGCGCCTTCAACAGCATCCCTCTTGATAATAAAATTTTAGTTTTATTACCACTACGACGTTAAAAGTATGATTCCAGCCAAATTTAAGGTTTCTTAGCAAGGCTTTTATTTCTTCTGTTTATAAGTTCCTTAGCTTTCTCAAACGGCGAAAGCTCCGCTACTCCTTTATCTTTTCCAACCATAGGAATAATATTTTACTTAACTACACAATATTATAGTCAAGTATATATTATTCAAAAAAGTATTTAAAGATAATGGTGTGGGCGTTTAACTCTATGATATGCGCCAGGGTAGGGATTTGAACCCTAAAGCCCTTGCGGGCACCGGTTTGCCAGTTGCATCACTAGTCAGCTCTTGAAGCCTTGCAAGCTCAAGACCGGCGCATTACCGGATTCTGCCACCCTGGCATCTATCTTTTATCTATCGACTTATTTATATTTGTTTCTTCTTGTATCTTCTTATATTTTCATTATTTGATATTCTTTTCGCAAAAACTATCAGAGAAGAGTAAAGTTATTTTACAAACATCCTATAAAAATCAAGACAGACAAAGATTAATATAATTAAGCATTCATATAAATTTAAATTCTAATGGTGAGCTAATGAAAATAAATGAGTTAAAAGCAGGTGCAACTAACGTCACCGTAGAGGCAACAGTTGCAGAAAAACAAGAACCAAGGGAAGTAGTTACAAAATATGGAAAAAGATTGAATGTGGCTAATGTAACGCTAAAAGATGATACAGGAAGCATACTTCTTTCAGTATGGGGAAAAGATATTGATGCAATAGAAGTCGGAGACAAAATAAAGATTACAAATGGCTATGTAAGCGAATTTAGGGGTACACCCCAATTGTCTGCAGGCAAATTTGGAAAGATAGAAGTAGTTGAAAAAGGAAGTGGGAAAGAAGAAGAATTGAAGACAAGCGAAGAATTTGACAAAATTAATGATGAGGAATCCGGAGAAAGCGAAGAATAATTAAAAATTTATTTTTTACCTTTTATTAGAAATCTAGTTTTATCTTTTCGCCAACTTTTGGTGCATACGCTTCGAATCCTTCCATTTTCAAATCTTCTGCGAATAGTTTTGTGTTTTCGCTGTCACCGTGTACGCACACCACTTTCTCAGGATTGCACCTCCTTACATATTCATGAAGGTCAGACTTTCCAGCATGCGCAGAGAAATCAAAAAATTCCCAAGGGGTTTCTATCTTGAATTTTCTTGAATTTATTTTAATAGGCTTGCCTTCCATAAGTCTCCTTCCATTGGTGCCTTCAACCTGATAACCTGTGAGAAATATTTTTGAGTCTTTGTTTAAGTGGGTTATATATCCCAGCACAGGACCGCCAGTTAGCATACCTGCTGTGGTGACAATTATGCTTGGCTTCTCAAGAGGTTTAGATCTATCAGCATGCATGCCTATCCAATTTACGTTTTTGAGCGCACCGAGCAATGTGTCTTTGTTTCTAGTAAATTCTGGATAATTTATAACTATTTCAGAAGCCGCTTTTGCCATTCCGTCCACATAAGTATAATCTATCAACTTATTCATGTAGAGCATGGCTAAAATTTCCTGTGCTCTTCCAACTGCAAAACTTGGAATGAGGGCTGTGCCATTGTTATCTATTACCTCTTTTATTTTTTCTATAAATTTTTTAGTGAGCTCGCTCCTGTTTGGATGCTCTTTTCCTGCATAAGTAGATTCTATTATTAAGACATCGCCCTCAACTATATCTGCGCTACCTTGCAAAAGCTGGGGCTCTATCTTGAAATCGCCAGTATATACAATCTTTTTTTCATTTTTTATTTTTTCTATCATTGTTATTGCACTGCCAGTAATATGGCCAGCGTCATAAAGTGTTATGTTATATCCGTTGTTTTCCACAGGAACTCCATATTCATATCTTATATACTTACCTAGAAACGCATCAAGCTGCTTCTTGAAGAAGTTCTGCTTTAGGTGCTGCTGCTTACTTATTTTCATAGAATCTTTCAAAAGCAATTCACTTAGCCTCATTGTTGGTTCTGTGGCTATTGTTTTTGGATAATTAGAAAAAAACAAGGTGGGCATGTATCCGCTATGATCAAGGTGTGCGTGGCTAAGCACCGCAATTTCAGCGCCAGCCGCGTCCATAGGTACCTCTATCTTACCATCAATTTTTATTCCATAATCAAGGAGGATCTTCTTGTCGTCTTTTATAAATATTGCGGACCTTCCTACTTCGCTAGCACCCCCTAAGAATTGAATCTCCAAAATAAACGCCTTTCCTTAATTATAATTATATTATAATAGGAATAGTTTTATAGGTTTGGCTAAATAGATGGCTTTGCGTTTTAAGCATGCTTTTTGCAGACAGCTCAGACAAGACAATAATAGAAAAACAAAAATTCAAAGAAAAGTATTTAATTTATCAACATTATAATAGATTTGATTTTATGGCTAACGAAGAGATAAATTTCATGGATCTTGCGTGCATACTTAAACTAACTCCAGACACAGTATTGGAAAAATTTGGAAGCCAGATAAATGCAAGTTTTTTTGATGCTTCGAATATAGCAGGTACGCTTAAGCAAAAAGGGCTTATTGACTTTAGTGCTAATTATCCTGGGCCGAACGGCATGGTGCTTACAGATGCCGGAAAGAATTTGATAAATGAAGCCAACGCAAAAAGTTCAGAACCTATTGATGCACTTGATGAAACCATACTTGCACAGCTTTCTGGAGGAAAAAGGAACCCTGCCGAGCTTGGTACAAGCTTAAATCTGAGGCCAAAAGATCTTGCGCTTAGGATCTTCAAACTTTCCAAACAGGAATATGTTATATATGAACTAAAGAACGGCAATGCTGAAATAATGCTTACTGAAAAAGGATTTCTAAAAGTGCCAAAGATGCAGGCTGGCAGTGCCCAAGACAATGCAAATCAAGGTCAAGCCACATCAGGCCCGAACGCACCCAAGGACCACGAGCTTGAAAAACAACTTCTACAAAAACCGCAGAGAAAATCATTGAAAAATATTTATATAATATTGATAATTTTATTGATAATTGCCGCTGTGGCAGTGCTTTACTCTAGAAATTTGATATGATTTTAACAAGTGTAAATGCACTCCAGAGGGGCATGAACTACTGCAATGCATATAAATAGGAGGCGTGCAAATAAACGTGACAATCATGAAAATTACATATAATTCATATTCTTCAAAAGAGCATAAAGAAACGCAGGACAGTCAGATGCACCAAGATGCCAAGCTCTTGGACTACATGCAAGCAAAAAGCTTGCTTGAAAAATATGGCATAAAAAGCATAGAGAGCGCGTACATAGAAAAACTGGACGACCTTTACAATTTTTTAAGCGGAATAGATTATTCGCATGTGGTATTGAAGGCTATTTCTGAAAAGGCGCTCCACAAATCAAAGGCAGGGCTTGTGCTGAAAGATGTGAATATGGAAAATGCAGAAGTGTCGTACTATGATATAATAAAAAGGGCAAAGCCTTATGCGCCTTTCAAGATTTTGGCTCAGAGAATGGCAAAGCCAGGTATAGAAATTGTAATAGGTGGAAAAGAAGATAGCCAGTTTGGCAAGCTTATATTACTGGGATTAGGAGGGATTTACGTAGAAGCTTTCAAGGATTTTTCATTGCGCATCTGCCCGATAAAAAGATATGATGCGAAGGAAATGATTGATGAGCTAAAGTCAAAAGATGTGGTAACATACAATGGCAAATCTAAGGGCTTGATTATTGAGCTTCTTATGAAGACTTCGAAACTTATAGAAGAAAATGAAATAAAAGAGCTCGATCTTAATCCGATAATAATAAGGGAAAAAGATTACAATGCCGTGGACATTAGAATAATAAAATAGGGGATTTTTTGAGGATTGATTTGAAACCTATGATGAACCCGAAAAGTGTGGCTGTGATTGGCGCTTCGAGAGACCCAGACAAAGTCGGGCATATCATACTCCAAAATTACATAGATGCAGGATTTCAAGGCAAACTGTATCCTATAAACAAAAATGTTGAGAAAGGTGAGCGCATAATAGGGTTCAGCGCTTACAAGAGCGTGCTTGATGTTAAAAGTAATATAGACCTTGCAGTAATAGCAGTCCCCGCGCCGGTTGTGCCTTCTGTTTTGGAAGAGTGTGGAAAGGCACATGTAAAAAGTGCTGTTGTGATAAGTGGTGGATTCGCCGAAATAGGAAACAACAGCCTTCAGGAAAAAATAGTAGAGATAGCAAAAAGATACAACATAGCAATGCTTGGGCCAAACTGCCTTGGCATAATGGACCCAGAATCAAGAATAGATACCCTTTTCCTCCCAACATATAAGCTCAGTAGGCCACATGCTGGCGGAGTTAGTTTTGTCTCGCAGAGCGGCGCTGTTGGAAGCACAATATTGGATCTTATAGCAAAAGAAGGATTTGGGCTTGCCAGATTTATATCATATGGAAACGCTGCTTTTGTGGACGAGGTGGATCTGCTTGAGTATCTCATGCACGATAAGAGGACAGAAGTAATTGTAATGTATATAGAAAGTATAAAGAGAGGTAAGGAATTTATAGAAATTGCAAAGAAGGTTGGCAAGAAAAAGCCAATTATTGTGATAAAAGGAGGAGTGACTGAAGAAGGTATGCAAGCCGCGCATTCACACACTGCAGCACTTGCAGGCAACAATGAGGCTTACAAAGCAGTATTCAAGCAGTTCGGCTTTGTTATGGCCAAAGATCTCAATGATCTACTTAATTTTGCAAAAATGTTCTCGAGCGAGGAGTTGCCGAAGGGAGATAAGATTGCAATAATAACAAATGGTGGAGGCACAGGCGTGCTCACAACAGATGCAGTTTATATTAGCGGATTAAAACTTGCTGAATTTGAGGATGGAACGAAAGAAGCGCTGAGAAAAGTTATGCCAGATATAGTAAATATAAGAAACCCACTTGACCTTGCAGGTGATGCCGATGAAAAAAGATATAGTGATGCGCTTTCAATTGTGTCCAAGGATAAGAATGTAGATATGATTATAGTTATAGTGCTGTTCCAAACGCCAGGCGCTGATTCTTCTGTTGCGGCAAAACTGATATACTTCAAGAAAAATATAAGCAAGCCAATGGTTGCAATCACAGTAGGGTCGGATTACACACAGACACACAAGATAATGATGGAGAATTCAGGCTTGCCTGTATATGATTCTCCAATGGCTGCAGCCTCATCGCTTGCAGAGCTTTTCAAATATTGGAAATACAAAAATAAAATAGAGTAAAACCTTATTGCTTGAATATGCTGGAAAGAGCTTTTGCAACTGCTTTTTCCTTGCTTTTCTCAGAGCTCAATATTTCAAAAAGTATTGATGGATTTATATCTAGAGTATAATTATTTTCTCCAAGTTTTTGCAAGAATATGCCGATACCAAAGTCTTTTATTGATAAATTTTCTATAGCTCTGTTTCTTATGCTATCAATTTCTGCCTCGGTAGCCTTATCCTTGATGTTCTTGCTTATTTCTATTATTGCTTTTTCCTCGAATTTTTTTGAAATGGCAAACAATTCGAAATCCGCCTGCTGAAAACCGCTACTCGCTTCCCCAGTCAGTACCAATCTTATTACTGGCATGTTATGTGAAGCCACAATCTCACCAACAGTTTTTTCGGCTTCGCTAAACGCAGAAGAAGGAGACTTTCCACTTACATCTACTTTAACTACAAAAAACTCCCGCGAATTTATTTCTATGAATTCGTATTTCCTGCTTGATGTATCAAAGAGGTAGAACCCTTTCTTTTCCACCTCATTTTCCTTAAGCTGCGTAAGCACGGTGCTTCCAGGTATGAGGAAAGGCATGGAATGCACAACTCCTTCGTATTTTGAGTGTATGTGGCCGTCTATGTAGAGGTCGAAACCTTTTGGCAGCTCTTCCAAGTATATGAAGTTTTTGTCAAAAGGCATAAGATCATAAATTGACTGATGAAAGACGAATATATTGAACGCATTTTCTACTGGTTTTATTTCCTTCTCTTTTAAGAAATTCCTAAATCTCTCTTCAGATATGCCCCCAACTCCATAGATTGCGACATTTTCTCCGTTTTTTTCAATTATTGCGCGGGCCTCGCTTATATCAACTAGCAAACCTGCCAAGTTGAGAAGCCCAACTGCATTTTCAGCATTTTCGGAACGCCTCTCGTGAGTTCCAGGTATTGCTATTATGGGCAAATTAGTAAATATTTTCCTTGGCCCGTCAAAACTGGCCACCTTTGCCTCCCAGTTTTTGCTATGCAGGCTCCTGAATAAGTTTATGCCTTGCGCAAGTACTTCTGGTTTGGGGGACCGGTTGTCAAAGATGTCCCCAGGCACTACAAGTATGTCTGCAAGCTCGCTGGCTTTTGCTACCGCTTCTTGCGCTTGTAGATAAGCATCATCATAAAATCTCTCATAGCCAAGGTGGAAATCTGATAATATGGCAATTTTCATTTTATCACCCACGCGTAGCAATTTATTTTCTTGAAAGAGCGTTTTTTATTTCCGCAAGTGCTTTGTTTACAGCCTCTTGTATGTTTTCCTTTGCATGCCCGTACGCCCCTGCAGCACAAGGATGGCCGCCGCCATTTCCATTTAGAATTCCAGAAACATGTTCCATTACCTTACCAAGATGAAGTGAAAGTTTTTTGTCAAGTGGCGATCTTAGCCTTACCGAAATCGTAGCTTCTTTGCTTGATACCATCCAGAACAATGAAGCGTCAGCCCCAATATGCAACGCCATATCAGCGGCTATGTTTGCATGCATTTTTGCTTCGCCGTAAATGAGTATATATTTGTCAATCAATTCGATTTTTGATGCATATAGATCTCTTATTGTCGAGAGCCTATTCTCAAGAGGTATGCTCTCATGAAAATATTCCATTATGCCGGCGTAAGAGATATCCGCCACCTTCAGCAGCTCACCTATTTGAGTAAATGTATAAGCTGTTGCATTCTTAAAATCTGCAGAATCAGATATTATACCATTAAGTAGAAGAATCGCGTTCATTTTATTTACACTTTTACCTGCTTTTAGTATTATGTCATAGACTATGCTTGATGTAGAGTTATAGGATTCATCAGAAAAAAATATGAAATTTCTGCCAAGCTGCTCGCTTCCAAGCAGATGATGATCTATGAATAATATATCGCCGCCAAAAGCGAGAAGCCCCTCTTTCAGGCTGCCAAGGGCATCAAGATTGTTCGCATCAAAAACAACAACAGTATCAATCCCCTCAAGAGAAGCCACCTTTATCTCTTTTTCATAACCAACCTCTTTTAGCATTCTTCTAGCGTTGGTTGTTATGAAATCAGGTGCACCTACCTCGACATGCTTAAAATAGCTTGACAGTGCTATTGCTGAGCCTACCGCATCCCTATCTCCTATAGAATGGAAAGTGAAAAGAAGATTTTTGTTTTCATTGGATTTAAGAAAATCTAAAACACCAGAGAGGCCTACAACGTTCAAGCAACCACTAGCTACTGCTTCTTGAATGAGGAAAGCTTCTCGTTAAGTGCTTTTTCTTTTGATTTTAGCGTTGTGAGTTGTTTGTTCAACATTTGAATTTTTAAACCCAAGCTCTCGCTTTTTTCCTTTAGGTTTGTAATGGCTTTCTCTTTGTCTGTTTCAACTATTACTCCACCTATAGTAAAATAGACTTTGCCGTTCGCCTTGCTCACTTCTTCTCTTGCAGCCTCAGCTTCTGTTTTTTGAAGCTGAAAATCCTGTAGTTGTATAGAATATGCCCTTATTTGTTCACCAATCAGCTGATATTCTTTCACTATGTTTTCCAAATTATTCTGGTTTTCAGTATTTGTATTTTGGTTTTCCATAAAATCACTGAGATAATGTTTTTTCCATTTCATCCTTACTTATCTCTTCAACATGAACATCATTTTTAACCTTGCCGTTTGAATTAAGGTTGAATATATTATCTATACTAAACTTCATAAGCTTTGCCTGATACCTTGAAAGATATACTGTTTTTCCATGTATGTCTTTTATTATTAATGCCCCGCTGTCATCAACAATTATGTAAAGTGTCTCGTTTTTGTCAGAAATTTTATAATATTTTGGTATTTTATCACCTATCACATGTCAAATAGAATCTGCGTTGCTTTGAATTTTGCAGAATTTGTTACCAAGGCGCGCTTGGATGATTGCTGAAACAGAATGACGAATTTCAGTTTTCCGATGATTGAATCCTTATAAACTGGATTTTGTATTGGAATGAATTTTTTGCTGGTGAAATTGTTTGTCATAGAGTCATCTGTAATCTACTTTGTGTTTTTGTCGATGCAGTCCAACTCGTATTTTGCTTCTTCCCTTGCCGCTACAGCCCCGTCAGTATCATATGCCAACGCTGTTATTTTTATTGTAAAAGTATTAGGATATATGTTATTGTTTGAAAACACCTTAAACTTTTTTTCTTTGTTGTCGCCAGCTAAGATACCCACATTCATCTTGCCATCATTTAACTGCCTGTCTGGTGCCAATGACAATGGATGAGGTACGCTGATTATTGCCTCCAGCCAGTATGGACCAGTGCTGTTATCTATGCCAAACTTGACTGAGAAATTCACTTCATTTTTTCTAAATGCCGGAATTTCTGTAGGGTTGCTATTAGTGCTTATTGAAATTTTCATAATAGTATATCTACAGAAAAATATAAATTTGATAACCTATTTTACTAGGCGCATGGCTAGCTTTGCGTTGCTAAGCATATCATGATTATTATTGAAGATTGATGCATTTCTTGGCTTTAGCGCTTTGATTTTCATGAACATACCTTGAAGCTCTTTTTTTGAATAATTATAATTGTACCAGCTTTTCCTTCTAAGCATCCTGTAAAATTTTATGCTCTTTTCGAGCGGAGAAAAAAGATCTATAAATTTTCTTAGTATAGCATAACTTCCTCTGCTAAGCATATACTGGTGTGTTATGATCCTATTGACTTTTATAGACCATACGAACTTGTATCCAATACTTGCCCAATGTTTTATTTGATTAGGGTAGGGAAATTTATAGAAACTTGCATTTAGTTCGACGGCATTAAGCCCGGAATTAGCAACATACCAATCGAAGCTTCCGCCACTATTCCAGCTATATGACCAGCCAGATGTACCAACATAAACATTCATCATAATATTTTACTGTATGAATTTACAAGCAGATAGTTGCAGGAATGATATAACCACTATGAAACAAAAAAAGTATATAAGCCTTTGCAACAAAATCAGATTATATTGAGAGAATGCCAAGATTCATACTTAGGAAGATAATATAATACTTTGAGACATTTGGCAGCTCTCTACGAGCAGCATACCAGGCGAACAGATATATGGTATTATTTGCTTTTGATGGGGAATGAACAGGGTGATAATGTTGCTATCTATGAAGCAAATGTCCTCCAGCCCCCATTGTTCAATTTCCATCTTAACTGCAAATGGCATGTGCTTTTCGCCAAAGTTGCTGAGAAAAGGATGATTTGGTGCTGAATGAAGCAGAACTTATAGAAAAGGAACTTACCTTGCGAGATATGAGGCTTACTAAAGAGGTTCTTGAAACTCGACGCTCAATAGCAAGATGGATTGCTCTTTCAATCGGCATTATCAATCCTGGCGAATCTAGGCTAAGTGCAATTGCGGTATTCGACGCTTTGCTTTATTTCCAATTCATAAAAAAAGAAGACCCAGATGTTGGCATGCTTACCCAATATATAAACACTAATTGGCAAGAGATAAACGAGAAAACCCTGAGATATCATTTGCTGAGGCTTAAGAAGCTCGGAATAGTAGAAAATAGCCAGACAAAGTTTTATTTCAAGTTACCGAGCGTCGGGGAGAAATATGATGTTGATTTGTGGGCAAATAACCTTTTTAAGGAAGAATACAACAACATTATAATAAAAATAAAAGAGGCTATAAAAGAATTAAAAAATAAGCCAACCAATGACAATCAGTAAATCCTGTTGGTTATTGCCCAGAAAATGGATCTGGACAGTAAGTAAGGCATGCTTTAGGTGATAAAATGAAAAAAATAGATTATATTATTACAGCTCTTGTTATAATGACAATTGTGGCTGCCATATATTTTAGATTTACATACCAACCGCAGATAAATATTGCTGTGAATATTTCCACTCCAACGGGAGAGATATTTCCATTTTCATTTGTTTCTTTACCTATTCAAATAAATAATATAGGAAACAGCAATGTCAAAAATATGGGTCTTGAGGTACTTGTCAATGGAAATGTTAGCACAGAATACAGTCTAACCGTGCCAAGCGGCAAAAGCACCACAATATATTTCAATTTTACACCACAGGAAAGTGGTTCATATAACATTACAGCGATTGCGGATTCTGCTAACTTGTATTCCATAATAAACAGGAAAACAGCGAGATCGTCTGCCCAGATTGAGATAGCACAACCAAATGCACTAAATGCATATGCACCAATAAATTCAAATGGCTTAGTATTTGCAGAGGGTACAAACCTCACAACATATGGTTCATTGCTGGCGATTTACTTCGCAAAAAATTATACAATGCAGCAACTTAACTATGCAGATTTGAATTTGCCATATACTCTTTTTACCTCTCTTATAAGCACAACGTATAGATATATTAGCAGAATTGGAACAGCTTATGGAAATTACACGAACGGAAGCACTATTTATTCTATGTGGATACAGGGCAGTATAAACGAAAATGCAGTGGAAAGCGCCCTTCAGGCAGTAAATGCAAGCTACCAGGAAAAGCAAATTGGTGGCATAAATGTAACTTTTTCGCAGCTTGGCAAGAACCTTACGCTTTGCAGCTGGTATTCAGGAGGATGGATAAAAAATATAGTGTATGAGAATGGACAAGATAACGCCTCGTGCATCAGCTTTATTGGAAAGAACTATAGCAATCCACTCCCTAGCGAAACTTCTTTTAAAGACATAGCTTCATTTTCTCCAGAAAACACCATATTTCTTGGGGAATTGGATTCATATAATTTTCAAGAGGGCTTGCCTTTTGCGGCAAAGATACTTGCATATAACAATGCCATTATAATACCAGCGATAAGCAAAAATATTGGCAGCAATATTTGCTACGGCATTATAAGCAACGTTACAAACAAAAGCTATTGCAGCACATTCATGTTCCCAGTCTCAAACAAAATAGGAAAATGGGGTCTTGTAAGGACTAGCACATATATAAACCAATATAATATCTCACTATTCTCCTATTTGAACCAAACTTATGTGATATCCGCTGTGCCTGCAAACATAAACCTTACTGAACAATTTGATATAAATGGGACTTCAATAAAATTCATAAATGGTTTTTCGAATATGTGCAGTCTTCAAAATTTCAATTGTAACAAGTTGAAATTCTCAAATGGCGAGATACATTTTGTACTTGAAAATCCGATGAACAAAACAGTAAAGATAAATAGTTTAAACTGCTTTATAGAAAAAGGGATTGCCACAAAAGAAAATATAACCCTCGCACCATATGGCTCGACAAATGTAACAGCAACATGCTATATGAACGGAACAGCTATAGGAGAAGAACCACTTGGATTACATGTTGGCCTATTGCTTAATTATAGCATAAACAATCAGTCAGAAACGTCTTTTGGAAACGCCATTATTAATTTCTTTAGCTAAATGAGGACTGGTCTTTTGCATGAGAAAGAGATATACAAATATTTCTTATCGAAATTTAAGGAATTTAGCAAAATACAGAAGCTTGCAATACCTGAAATAGAGAAAGGCAACAATTGTATTATAACAGCACCTACAGGAACTGGCAAGACAGAAGCGGCAATGCTCCCAGTCTTGGAGAAATTAAGGGAAAGCCAGGCAAAGACAGGAATAGAAGCCATATATATAACACCACTCAGATCCCTTAATAGGGATTTGTTAAAGCGCCTTGAAGAGATATGTGGTAGGTTTGACATAAGTATAGGAATAAGACATGGCGATACATCTCAGAAAGAAAGAAGTTTGCAAACAAAAAGTCCACCACAACTCCTCATAACCACCCCAGAAACGCTGCAAATTATGCTTATTACAAAATCTTTTAGAAAAGCGCTAAGAAATGTAAGGTACGTGATTGTCGATGAATTGCATGAATTGTATTATAACAAAAGGGGGGCGCAACTTTCTATAGCTCTTGAGAGGCTGAAAGAGATAGCGGGACCTTTTCAAAGGATTGGGGTAAGCGCAACTGTTGGCGATTTGGAGGAGGCTGCAAAATTTCTTGACAAGAGCAACTGCAAGATAATAAAAAGTAATGAAAGCAAGGAAAATATTTTGGAGGTTGAGTTGCCAAAAAAGCCAGTACAGAATTATAAAAACCTTATTGAAAAGTTCGACCTTGATTCTGAATCAGCGGCAAGAATAGAAGAGATAGCCTCACTCATAGAAAAACACAAAAAGAGCATCATTTTTGTAAATACAAGACAAATTGCAGAATCTCTCGGAAGCAAATTGATTTACATGTCAAACTATCGCAATATTGGAAAGGTAGCGATACACCATAGCTCATTGGACAAGGAAGAGAGGACAAAGGTTGAAGACTCATTCAAAAAGGGGTTGATAAAAAGCATTATCGCCACAAGTTCACTTGAGCTTGGCATAGATATTGGTGATGTTGATTTGGTCATACAGTATGGCTCGCCGAAGCAGGTGACCAGGCTTATACAAAGGGTAGGTAGAAGCGGGCATGGAGTTGAGGGCTCTTCTCACGGCAGGATCATTGTGGGTAGCATCATTGATGCGCTTGAATCAGGCATTATTGCAAAACTGGCTATTGAAAAAAAAGTTGAAAGAAGATCTGTTGAGGATTGCCCGGCAGATGTAGTTGCAAATCAGGCTGCAGCAATGGCTCTCGAGTATGGTGAAATAGAAAAAGATAGATTATATAAGATAATCGCAGGGGCGTATCCATTTAGGAATATTACTAAAGAGAAACTTGATTTGATATTGGATGTCCTTAATAATCAGCGTATAATCAAGATTAATGGGGAGAAAATTATAAGGGGATCGAGGGGGTTGAAGTATTTTTTCTCAAACATAAGCGTAATACCAGATATTTCAAGATTTTTTGTAAAAAATGCCGTAACAAATAAGATAATATCCACGCTTGATGAGAAGTTTGTAGCGAGTTATATAGAAGAGGGGATCATGTTTATATCTAAGGGCCTGCCGTGGAATGTAATAAGCATTGATGAAAACACAATTTATGTTGAACCGTCCACAAGCCTTGATGCGGCAATCCCAGACTGGGAGGGTGAGGACATACCTGTCTCTTTTGAGGTTGCCAGTGGCACTTTTGAGCTTCTGGAGAATTGCAGCCTTGATGGGATAAAAAGCTTCTTAATTGGCCCTTTGAAAAATAATATAGAAGAATTTTTTGAGATGCAAAACAGATTTTTTAGATTAAAAAAAGGTGAAATTCCTGTAGAAATTTTTGATGATTATGCCGTTATTTATATGCCAATAGGCAGGCTTGCCAATGAACTGTTTGGGAAGCTGATTGGAAGTATATTTACTGCTGACTCTGGAAGCCCAAGCATCAAGACAACACCGTATGCAATAATCATTGATTTCAGCCTTTCAAAAAAACGGCCAAACATTGTGAGAAACCTTGAGCTTTTGAAAGAATACGGTGTAAATACACTTATAGGGAAAAATGAACTTATTTCAAGATCGGAGCTCTTTAGATACAAATTCGTGCAGATCGCAAAGCTTTTTGGAATTTTAGAGAAGAATGCCACAGTAACCAAAAATATAGCCGAAAGGCTCATAGCATTTTATAAAAACAGTGTTGTGTATGATGAAACTACCAGGGATCTCTACAAAAATTATTACGATATCGAAAAAGTAAGAGAGATAATAAAAGAGCTAAAAGAATATAAGCTAATCTTTAAATTATATGAATTTGGATCGCAAAGCCCGCTTGCAACTGAAATAATAAGGTCTTCATATCATTACAAGGAGCTCATACTACCCACACTTCCTGATGGTAATGAGATTAGAGAATTTGCTGAGGGGACGGAAAGAAAAAAAGTGGAGTTGGTTTGCACATTTTGTGGATTTGAATTCTCGAAAATTATAGGAGATGTGAAAGATGATGAAGAGGTAACATGCCCCTCGTGCAAAAGCAAGATGATTGCAGTATATAGAGAAGAATATTTGCCTGCGATTAAAAAGATGGTAAATGGAGAAAAGCTCACAGATAAGGAGAAAGTTTATTATGAAGAGGCGGTGAAATCAGCAAGCCTTGTGAGCGAATACAGTAAAAAAGCATTGATTGCACTAACAACATATGGCATTGGATTGAAGACCGCTGCCAGAGTATTAAAAAACCTGAGGCACGAGTACAAAAATTTTGTTATAGACCTAATAGAGGCGCAGAAGAATTACATAAAATATAGAAAATTTTGGAAAGACAAGTGAACTGCTCATTATTGAAGTCACGGGCTTCCAAGTACTGATAATTCGTCAAATATTCTGCTCTTGCGGCAAGGTCATAACATCGACTATTTTTGCCCCTTCGTCAAGCTTCATCAATCTCACTCCGCTCGCATATCTGCCTGTTATTCGTATACTTGAAAGATCAAAAGATATTGCAACACCCTGGGAATTTATGATTATCACGTTAGATTCCCCACTTACGAAAATTGCTTTGGCAACAGGGCCTGTCTTTTCTGTTATTTTTATATTTATTACACCACCTCCTCCCCTGTTCTGTAATCTGAATTCGCTAACCTCGGTTAATTTGCCATAGCCTTTATCTGTAGAAGTTAATATATAACCAATATCGCTGCTTGCAATTATATTCCTGGCTTCGTCTTCTTTTGCAAGCCTTATTCCCCTTACACCCATACCACTCCTTCCTATTTCTCTTACCCCACTTACATTGAACTTTATTGATTTGCCAAGACGTGTGATTATGAAAAGATATTTCTCACCCGAATGGGATATTGCGTCAACTATCCCGTCACCCTCTCTGAGCTTTATTGCTGTAACCCCTGTGGACCTGGGTCTTGAGAATAGTTTAGAATCCATTTTCTTTACCAAACCTTTCTTTGTTAGCAATGTTATGTTAGAATTTTCAATGTTTTTTAATGGGAAAAGAATAATTATTTTTTCATCTTTTAGATTAAGCAGATTCACTATGCTTTTGCCTTCTGAATAACGACTACCTTCAGGTATTTTGAAAGCCTTAAGCCAGTATGCACGACCTTTATTTGAAATACAGATAAGGTAATCCTTGGTTTGGCATGAGATTATTTGCTTTACATAATCCCCTTCTTTTAGATTTATTGCTATTATTCCCTTCCCACCTCTCGCCTGCTCTCTATAGGAGCCCATTCCAAGGCGTTTAATGTATCCAGAATTTGTGTATATTATTGTGATCTTTTCATTGCTTATCAGATCCTCCTCGCTGAAATCTGTTTCTTCCTCTTCCGATAAGATTATTTCAGTTCTTCTCTTTCTCCCATATTTCTCTTTTAGCGCTTTAGTCTCTGTTATTATTATATTATCAACTTCTTTTGGGTCTGCAAGCACTTTTTTATAGAAATTTATTTTCTCAAGCAACGAAGATCTTTCACTGCTTATAGAATCATACTCGAGATGGGTAAGCCTGCCAAGCTTCATGTCAAGTATGGCGTTTGCCTGCTTTTCTGAAAGTGAAAATACCCCAACAAGCTGTGATTTAGCCTCGCTCACCGAGCCACTTTCCCTTATCAGTTTAACTACGTCGTTTATGCGAGATATTGCTATTATTAAACCATCAAGAATGTGCACCCTCTCGCTTGCTTTGTTCAAATCGAAATTTGTTTTTCTCTTTATAACTTCCCTTCTATGATTTATAAATGTTTGAATAAGCTGCAAAAGATTGAAGTTTCTAAGTGTTTTCCCAACAACTGCAAGGTTTATTATTGGAAAAGTTACCTCAAGTTGTGTATGCTTATAAAGTGAATTCAATACACTTTCACCACCTTCCCCACTCTTGAGTTCAATTGCTATATTTACGCCTTCTTTGTCGCTTTCATCCCTTATATCCGATATACCGCTTATTTTTTTCTCCTTTACAAGCTCAACTATATTTTTTATCAGTTCAGATTTATTCACATTGTAGGGGATTGCTGTTATTCTTATTTCTTTCTCCTTCTCATCCACCTCTGCTTTGGCTTTTACTGTTACTTGGCCACGCCCAAGCCTGTAGCCATTATATGTGTTGTTGGATATTATTGCTATACCGCCTGTTGGGAAATCAGGGCCTTTTATTATTTTAAGCAGATCATCCACAGTGGCGTCGCTGTGCTCTAGAACGTATGTTATCGCATCGCAAACCTCTGCCAGATTGTGCGGAGGAATGCTTGTCGCAACACCAACCGCTATCCCAGAAGCTCCATTCACAAGAAGATTAGGCACGGCGGATGGAAGTATTAAAGGTTCTTTTTCTGTGTTGTCAAAGTTAGGGACAAAATCTACAGTGTCTTTTTCAAGATCAGCAAGCATCTCTTCGGCAAGGCTTGTGAGCCTCACTTCAGTATACCTCATAGCCGCTGGAGGGTCGCCATCGATTGAACCAAAGTTTCCCTGCCCCTCGACGAGAACATGATTCATTGCAAAATCTTGTGCAAGCCTTACAAGAGTATCATAAACGGCTATGTCACCATGAGGGTGGTATTTACCGATAACTTCACCGGTTATTCTTGCACTCTTTTTTGTTGGCTGGTTGTGGAGATTGTTTATGCTGTACATCGCATACAGAATTCTCCTTTGCGCAGGTTTTAATCCATCCCTCGCATCTGGGATTGCTCTACCTATTATGACACTCATGGCATAATCAATATAACTTGTCTGAAGTTCTTCCTCAAGCTGTTGTTTTTCTATTTTCTCCATTGTTACACCTATATGTCAAGAGAGACAGCCTCACCAGAATGCTCCTCTAAGAACTTTCTTCTTTCGGCCACATCAAGACCCATAAGTATTGAAAAAAGCTTGTCTGCCATCTCTGCATCTGAGATATATATTTTTTTAAGCACCCTTTTCTCTGGATTCATTGTGGTTTCCCAAAGCTGCTCGGGATTCATTTCTCCAAGACCCTTATACCTCTGCAAATTAATATCATTTCCTAGCTCTTTTGTTTTCTCATCCAGCTCGGCATCACTATAGCAATAATATACTTCCTTTCCTTTTGAAACTTTGTAGAGTGGTGGCTGAGCCACATAAACATAGCCTAGCTCTATTATCTTTTTTAAATATCTGTAGAAAAACGTCAGAAGAAGCGTTCTGATGTGGCTTCCATCCACATCCGCATCTGTCATTATTATTATTTTTTTATATCTTATATTTTCCACATTAAAAGATTCTTTTATTCCAGTTCCAAAAGCAGATACCATAGCCTTGAGCTCAGCGTTTTCAAATATCTTTTCTTCAGTAGCTTTCTCAACGTTAAGTATTTTGCCCCTCAGCGGAAGTATGGCTTGAGTTCTTTTGTTCCTTCCTTGCTTGCTTGAACCTCCAGCGCTTTCTCCCTCTACTATGAATATCTCGCTTTTTTCTGGATCGGATTCGAGGCAGTCCGCAAGCTTGCCTGGAAGTATTATACCGTCGAACGCACTCTTTTTCCTTACAAGCTCCTTTGCTTTTCTTGCGCTCTCCCTTGCTATTGCGGCATTTAATGCTTTCTCTATTATTGCTTTTGCATCTGTTGGATGCTCCTCAAGGTATTGCAAAAAGAAATTATAGAAAACTGTCTCAACTATGCTTTTAATTTTTGAATTTCCCAATTTCTCTTTTGTTTGACCTTCAAATTCCGGATTTGGTATGGCTATACTAACTATTGCAGTTAAACCCTCCCTGACATCATCACCTGTAATCTTCACGTCTTTTTTGCCAAACATTTTGTTTTTGTCAATATAATTTGTTATTGCTCTTGTCAGTGCGGCTCTGAAACCAACAACATGGGTTCCGCCTTCGCTGGTTTTTATGCTGTTCACAAAAGATTCTATACTTTCATCATAACCATTGTTGTATTGAAGCGCAAATGTTAGTACATTTAAGCTTTCTTCTTTTTTAAAAAAAATAGGATTGGTAAGCACAGATTTGCCTTTGTTCAGCTCTGCCAAAAAATCCAACAACCCGTTCTCAGAGTAATAAATTTCTTCCTCCTTCGTCCCAAACCTCTCATCAATTAGTGTTATTTTAAGCCCTTTGTTCAAAAATGTCGTATATTTGAGTCTCTCCTTAAGCGCTATGGAATCAAACTTTGGCGACGGAAATATTTCAGGATCCGGCTTAAACTTCACGGCGGTGCCGGTGGTAGATGACAAACCAATCTCTTTGAGCTCAGATATCGGCAGACCCCTACTGAAAGTTTGTATAAATTCCTTACCGCTCTTCTTAACCCTCACCTCAAGATACTCAGAAAGGGCATTTACCACAGTTAGTCCAACACCATGAAGGCCACCTGACGTCTTGTAAACATCGTTTGTGAATTTGGCCCCAGAATGCAATGAGGTCAATATAACCTCAAGCGCACTTTTGCCATATTTTGGTATTGTATCGACAGGTATACCTCTGCCGTCGTCTATAACTTCCCCTATATCTCCTGTTTCTCCAGAGGTAAGGTGTACAATTATATTCTTACAGTATCCCGCCATTGCCTCGTCAACAGCATTGTCAACCAACTCGAAAAGAAGGTGCAAAACCCCGCTAGGCCCCGTTGAGCCTATATACATGGCTGGCCTTTTTCTTACACCTTGCACACCTTCCAGTACCACGATTTTTGATGCGTTATATTCGTCTTTTATTTCTACCATTTTATCATTAATAAATAGTCGATTAATATAGAAACAATATGCAATCTAAACCTTTTAAACCTTTTGAAGTGGTTTTGACGAATACAACGAGCCACTTTTTCTGTTTTTAAGCACATGAAATACACGAGAACAACCAATGTCAAAAAGATAAATTTACAATACCCTTATTAGGGTCGGGCAATATCTCAAAATCTTGCTTGATAAAGGAATAGTATCGATGCTTTATTTTTATTTTACAAGTGCTGAGAAACTTTTTTATATAAGTAGATGCTAAAATTAAACATGGAAGACAACAACAAAAAATTGGTAAAAAAGATTATAATAATAGGCGCTGCAGGAAGGGATTTTCACGATTTCAACGTTCTTTTTAGAAACAATAAAAAATACGAAATAGTGGCCTTCACTGCCAATCAGATACCATTTATATCTGAAAGGAAATATCCTTACGCGTTGGCTGGTGAGCCGTATAGAAAAGGGATAAAAATTTATGATGAATCCGAGCTAGGTAAAATTATCGATGCTCAAAAAGTAGATATTTGCATACAGGCGTATAGTGATTTGCCATATCCTGAGGTTATGCGAAAAGCTAGCATAGCCAATGCACATGGGGCTGACTTTTGGCTCGTGGCTCCTGAAAAGACAATGCTAAAATCAAAAAAGCCAGTAATAGCGGTTTGTGCGGTTAGAACCGGAAGTGGAAAAAGCCAAACATCAAGATATGTTGCAAGGCTCGTCAAGAGCTTAGGCAAGAAGCCAGTTGTAATAAGGCACCCGATGCCATATGGAAACTTAGAAGAGCAGGCTGTGCAGAGATTTGAAAGTTTTGAGGATTTAGACAGGCAAAAATGCACAATAGAAGAGAGAGAGGATTACGAACCACACATAAAAGAAGGGACGGTTGTTTATTCTGGGGTAGATTATGGTGAGATATTAAAAAAAGCAGAAAAAGAAGCGGATGTTATAATATGGGACGGGGGCAACAATGATGCGCCTTTTATAAAGCCAGACCTATTGATAACAGTTGCAGATCCGCTCAGGGCAGGAAATGAGTTGGGCTATTACCCAGGCGAGACTGTGGCAAGGATGGCAGACATATTGCTCATAAATAAAGTAAATTCAGCGAAAAAATCAGAGCTTTCCAAACTTAAGGAAAATCTGAAAGATATAAATGAAAAAGCCAAAGTGATCCTCGCAGATTCAGTGATAAGCGTTGAGAATAAAAATATAATAAGGGGAAAGAGGGTTCTTGTTATAGAAGATGGCCCAACAGTAACCCACGGAAACATGAAATTTGGCGCGGCAACCGTAGCGGCAGAACTTTACGGTGCCAAGGAAATTATTAATGCTGAGAAATACGCGGTAGGTACAATAAAAGAGATGTGCAAAAGATACAGTGTAAAAGACATTCTCCCAGCATTGGGGTATAATGATAAACAAATAGAAGAGCTTAAGCTTACGATAAACAAGGCAAAATGCGATCTCGTTATTTCTGGAACACCGACAGACCTAAACAAAATTCTTAAAGCAAACAAGCCAATCTTGCATGTAACTTATGAACTTAAACCCATAGGTAATGAATTTGATTCTATTATAAAAAAGTTCGTGGGTGGATTTTAGATGTTTATAAAAGACGCTATTTTCGGGAACATAGAACTCACGCCACTAGAGGAGAAAGTTGTAGAGAGCGCCGAAATGCAAAGGCTACGATTTATAAGACAGACAGGACTTGTAAGTATGGTATACCCCGGATCAAACCACTCTAGGTTTGAGCATTCGCTCGGAACTATGAACATATCTAAAGAGATGGCAAAAGAGATGGAATTGGAAGATGATGAAATTGAGATTATTGCTCTTTCTGGGCTTCTCCATGACATCGGACACGGTCCATTCTCCCATCTTTCGGAGGGTGTATTTTCAAAATATCTTAATACAGACCACGAAAGGAATGGCATAGAAATAATAAAAAAATCAGAGATTAAGGACATCATAGAAAAAGCTGGATTCTCAGTAAATGAGATAATAAAAAGGCTCTTAGGAAAGGAGGGTGGTGAGATTGTCACCGCTTCGCTTGGGGCTGATAGATTGGATTACCTCCTTCGGGACGCACATTATACAGGGGTCAGCTATGGTGTTATAGATTACCAACAGATAAAAAGCAAGATGGGTTTTTACAGGAAAAATCTTGCAGTTTACTTACAGGGAGTGCAGCCCGCAGAATCGCTCCTTTTAGCTAGGTACTTTATGTTCATTACCGTATACCACCATCATGCTGTAGAGATTGCAAACAAAATGCTTGAAGAAGCTATGGAAATTGCAATTGAAGAAAATGTGATAGAGCCAAAAGAGTTTCTTTATCTAAGGGATTTTGAGCTTGTAAACAAACTTATGGCATCAGAATCTATAAAACCCCTTATCAAAAGGATATTGGAGCGCAGGCTATTCAAAAGAGCCATATATAAAGAAGCAAAAGGTACAGATTTTGACTTTGATGAAAAAGCGATAAAATCTCGTATAGAAAAATCCGGCTTGAATAGAACAGAATACATAGTAGCCAAGAACAAGATTGAATTTGTAAGTGAAAAAATACCAGTAATAAGCAAAAAAGGTGCAAGAATAGGATATTTAGATGAGATTTCACCCATAATAAAAAGCCTTATGAAGAATGATATTACAAGATTTGTGATTGCTTCTGATAAAAAAAACTTAAGTAAGATCAGGCGAATTGCAAATCTGAGATATCCTACAAAGTATTAATATATTTTTTGCGAGATAAAGAATTGGAAATTTTCTGGGCCCGTAACTCAGTTTGGTCAGAGTGACTGGCTCTTAACCAGTAAGTCAGGGGTTCAAATCCCCTCGGGCCCGTTTATTGACAAATATAGTTTTATAGACAAAATATGAATTTTTGTTCATTTTTCTTTTCATTAGACCTAATAAAATAGCGGAAGAAAGAATACATATTTATATCAAATCAAACATAAAACCATATGAAAAAGTGGTGGCCATGATTAATTACCCAAAAAAAGCAAGGTTAAAGTTTAAAAGAAGAAAACCAGGCACACTAAAAAGTAAAGCAAAAATATCAAAGAATAAAGTCAAAAGTAAGGTTGCTGCCCGTAAAATCAAAAACAAACCAAAAGCAGTAAGGAATAGTTTAACAAATAAGAAAAATTCGGGAAAAACCAATGGTATAGTCATAGAAAAATTCAGCAATAGAAAAAATATAGAAGAAATAGTAAATAACCAAGAAATCAGCACATATATAGCAAAAAATGTTGGCAAGAAGGCTATAGATTTGATAAACATGCTAGATTTTCCGACAAGTGATGAGGAACTTGCAGAAAAATCAGACATTAAGATAAATGAGGTTAGGAGGATACTTAACGTATTGAACTCATACGGATTAACTAAATATGACACATTGAAAGACAAGAACGGCTGGCTTACTTTCAAGTGGTATATAAATATGAATAATATAGAAAATGTAAAAAAGAACTTGGAAGAAAAAAGTAAATCAGTTACTTATAAACTGCCGGATGGGTGCAATGATTTTTTCATATGTGGTGCTTGTTTTGATAAAAGAAGGATTTTGCTGCCTTTCGATACTGCTGTAGAAATGAAATTCAAATGCGACTGTGGTGGAGATTTGCAAAGGATAAGTAAGGAAGAAGCTAAAAAGCTTTTAGACAATAATGAATTTATAGAATAGCGAGGTAGGGTAGTCTGGAGTGCCCGCCGGGCTCATAACCCGGAGAACGGTGGTTCAAATCCACCTCTCGCTATAAGAGTATAATTCCACTATTCAAAATCAGAAGTTTTTAAATTATAACTAAGTTATTAAAAATATAATAGTATAATAATAAAAGAGAGTAACAATAATGGAAGTGTGGTGTGTATCTATATTTTTATTTTTATTTGATTTAAATACTTCATATGGATGAAATAACATCTGAATTTCTTTTTGAAAAACTCCAACAAGAAAAGAAGACTGGGGAATTACTTTCGTTGCCTGTTGATTTTTACAAATTGGCAGAGCTTTTCGAAAAAAAATCTACAGAAAACAACATAGTCGAATCTGACAGGTATATTGAAAATTTTAAAAAACTACTCAGACAGCTTAAAGAAAGAAGATTACAAAAAGTTTTAATATACCTTGCATACAATAAACAATTACCAAAACCTGTACCGAAAGAAGAAGAAGATATTTATAATAGAATAAAAACAATAATTAATCAAGACAATACAAATCAAGAACCTAAAAAAATAAAAATCAACGAGGATCTTCCTGAAGTAATAGCACCTTCTGGAAATAAAATAGGTCCATTTTCAAAAGGTCAGGTTATAGAAATGGAAGAATATTCAATTATAGATTTTATACTCCAAAATAAAATTGGTGAAATAATAAGCTAAGTGATATATATGAAAGTCCCGAAAGAAATTACTGTATATTGTCCATATTGTAAAAAACATACGTTGCATACTGTAAAAATATATTCAAAAAAACCAGAAAGATGGCTTAACATAGGTAGAAGAAGGCATGAAAGAGCAATAAAAGGTCATGTTGGGAGTGTAGAACCAAAAGCACACTCAAAAAAACTTGGCAAAAAACAAAAAACAATTCTAACCTGCACCGTATGCCACAAATCTATAGAGAGAGTTTTTGGTCGCAGAACAAAGAAAAAAATTGAAATAAAGCGTTGATCGCATGCTTGTTCAAAAAGAGCTTCCCGAGGTAGGCGAGCTCGTAATAATAAAAATAAAGAAAATAATGCCTTTTGGGGCATATTGCGAAGTTGTAGAATATAATCTTGACGCATACTTGCCAATAAAAGAGATAGCCCCTGGTTGGATCAAAAATATACACGAATTCATCAGGGAAGGTCAGCAGCGCGTTGCCAAAGTGATATTTGTAGATACTGAGAAAAAAGCTTTGGATCTTTCTCTAAAAAAAGTAAGCAAAAAAGAGGAGAAAGACAAAATCGGTGCTTACAATCTTGAAATAAGGGCCGAAAAGCTCTTTGACCAAGCTCTCTTCACCATTAAAAAAACACAACAAAAAGAAAAACTAAAAAACGAGCTCTCAAAACAATTTAAAACCTATTCAGAACTCATCGAAGCTGTGCTTAATGGAAAAACTATAGAAAATGTGGGTAAAGATTTCAATGAGGTTTTTGTCGAAATAGTGAAGAAAAACATAAAGCCAAAGAAGTATATTGTAAATTACATTGCCGAAATAATTGTTTACGACACTGAAAATGGTATAGATATAATAAAAAAAGCCCTTGTTGAAACTGCGTCGACCGGCGTAAACATAATATATATGGGCGCGCCTCATTACAAGCTTTCCGCGGAGGATATAGATTATCATTCAGCAGAGACAAAGATAAAAAATGCCGAAAACATAATAAAAAACGCAATAGGACAGCATGGTGTAATGACGCTGCAACGAGAAAAAAGTGGGTTGAATGAAAAATTCTAAAATATTTTATAACAAAGTAAAGCTAAAAAATCCTACTTTGATTGTGGGTCTGCCAGGTATTGGCAGTGTTGGCAGTCTGGTTGCTTCTCATCTTAAAAATGAGCTTAAGCCAAAGAAGTTCGCCACGTTGATCTCGGCTCATTTTCCACATCAGGTAATAATGCTGCCAAATGGCAAAACCAGGTTTGTAAACAACAGATTTTACTATTGGAAAAACAAGAAAGGTGGCGACCTAGTTCTCCTTCTCGGGGATGTGCAGGCTGTAACGCCAGAAGGGCAATATGAGGTAAATGAAAAGATAGTGAATTTTTTCAAGGCTATGGGTGGACGCAGGATTATAACAATTGGTGGATACAACATTGCGGACCATTATGTTAATAATCCTAGGGTTTTTGGCGTAGCTACATCGGAGGAATTAATAGAAAATCTTAAAAAATATAATGTGATCTTCGGTACAGCAACCGGGGCAATTTGGGGCTCTGCTGGTCTTATTGTCGAATTCGCAAAGAAAAAAGGGATTGAAGCAGCATGCCTAATGGGTGAAACGGGGCTGGTTGATATAGATGCAAACGCAGCCAAGGCGGTGCTTGAAAAGCTTTCCGAAATACTGGACTTGAAAATAGATATGTCTAATCTTGAATCTGTAAAAAAAGAGACTGAGAAGCTTGTCAAGAGTGTGGAAGAAGCGATGAAAGGGGCAGAACCTTCAAAAGAAAATATGTCTTACATAAGATAGCCCTTTCAGTTTATATTTGCGCTAGTGATCCAATCTGGTTAAGATACGAGCTTCCCAAGCAAAGGAATAAGCTCGCAATCCGGGTTCAAATCCCGGCTAGCGCAAAAAATAGGAGCGCAAAGATAAAGCCTGAGAGCGCACAAGCTATATTAGTTGTAAACTTGTTCCCATAGCCTTTTTCCTCATAATAGCCAAGCAGCGAATCTACAATATTCCCCAAGAATCCTGATATTAATATTATGAAAAACACAAGCATGCTTGCGCTAATATAAAACGAGCCGAGCGAAATGATAAAAGAGGCGAATGCGCTTGCTGCTAGCCCAAGTGGGGTAACTCCACCAGAAATGCCTTTCTCAACCCTTTTCAAGGTAAGCAGCATTATCGGTTTGCCATCCAACACCCCTATCTCGCTTGCAAATTTATCCGCAGTTATGGCGGCGATGCTAGCTATATAACCCAACAGGATTATATTTCCGGCATAATTGCTATAGAAAAAATAAACAACTGCTATGAAAAGAGGGATAATGCCATTTGCAAGGACATTTTTCCACCCCCTAGATTTCTCATACAAGCCTATTCTCTTTTTTTTCCTTTTGTTTATGTCTGTCACTATTGCAGAAAGCACAAGGAAGACAAAAAGCAGTGCAAGAAGGAACAAGCCGTAGTTCTTACCAAAAATTAAAAGAAGTATTGCAATAACCGCTGCTGCGAATACTCCTTTCTTGTCTAAAGTAAGAAACAACATTTCACAACCTTTTCATTTTTTTGGAAAGTTCCAGTAAAATGATATCTTTAAAAATATATCTGTTCTTATATTAAATACGGGTTCTCTACTGTAGGAAGGGTAAAACTGGTCGCCTTGCCAG
>JBMFSM010000004.1:8675-26596 GCA_049967555.1 Candidatus Micrarchaeia archaeon | reverse complement strand
GAAAATGGGCCCGCGGAGAATCGGACTCCGGATCTCCTCTCTGTGAAAGAGGCGTCTTACCACTCGACTACAGGCCCATATTATTTATGGTGTAATATTTATGGTGTAATATTTATTAATATAACCTGCCTATGATTTTATATGTCTAAATTTTATACAGGAAATGGAGACAAAGGGAAGACAAGCCTTCCTGGCTACAACGGGGTTTCTAAGGATGATCCAATCATAGTGGCAATAGGTTCTGTTGATGAACTTAACAGCAACATAGGCTTGGCCATACAATATATCCACGATGAGAAAATTAAAACAGAGCTATTAAACATTCAAAATGATCTTTTTATGCTGGGTGCCGATCTTGCATGTACATTAAGAGGCGAAACAAAAAATAAACTTGATGAAAGGCAGGTGTCTAGACTGGCGGGAAATATCAAGGAACTAGGTGATTTTGTTGGTGATTTAAACGAATTTGTGCTGCCAGGAGGCGGCAAAGACGCTTCACATCTTCATATTTTAAGGAGTATTACCAGACGTGTAGAAACCAACATAGTTAACGCAGCCAATACCAACAAATACAAATTAAATGAAAATGCATTGGCGTATATAAATAGGCTCTCATCATACTTCTTTGTTGCCGCACTATATCTAAACAAAATCAATGGGATAAAAGAAATTCACCCACATTACTGAAGACCTTCTGTAGCAAAATACTCTTTGAATTTCGATGTAATATAAATTTTTTTACTCCTTCCAAACCTCTTCGGCTCTAAGAATTCTTTATCAACAAGTTCCTTCACGTATGCATATGTGCTTTCCCCAAATATCTTGACCATTTCGCTTTGTAGTACGCCGTTGTTTTTGCTTACATAAGCCAATATTCTAAGTGCACCTTTGCTTATATCTGGCCCGCTTGCGAGCGAACTTACTTTTTCAACATATGGCTCTTTTATAGTAAATAAATATTTTCCGTTGATCTCCTCTATAAGAAGTGCTGTGTCTCTCTGCTTGTATTCGCTTGCCAATCCCTTTGCAATTTCTTCAACCTTCCCAACAGCGGCTAAACCTATAATATTGCCAATTTCCTCTGCACTAAGGGCTTTCTGAGACATGAAAAGTACAGCTTCTATGAGTTTTTTGTAGTCTTGCTCTTCCATTCAATTACCGCTATTATTATTTCGCCGAAGAATACTTCTTGCATAAGTGTTATCTTACCTCTATGCGTTAAATAAAGAAGAGGTATAAAAATTTCCACAAGTGGATCTTTTTCTTTTTTATTTGCCATTATATTAGAGAAGGTGGTCATGCCATTTCCATCTGCTTTTGCCATTATCTCTTCAAAAAAGTTGTTAAGCTCAAGTTCGATATCCCTGCTCTCAAATTTTATTGGAAAATTCACTGTTTCATTTTTCTTCTGCTCTCTAATTTCTTTTAGCTTCATCGCCTCCTCAAGAGCTCCTATAAGTTCATTAAGCGTTATCTTTCTTTTAGGTGGAATCCTTAGCCTGAAAGACAATGGGGGTATTTCTGGAATAGCCCTTTGTACAGTCTCTACTTCATTTTCTTCGTCACTTTCTCCTTCAATCTCGTAATAAAGGGCATCACTCTTAAAATGAAGCAATATTGAGGCAGCAAGTATTATGTTTGCAGGTACTCTGAGATCCATTGTTTTGAACTCCTTTACAGCTTCTATATATCTATCTACTATTTCAAGAATGTCTACATTCCATGGGTCCAATTTATTTTTCTTAACAAGTTCCACAAGGAGATCTTTCCATGTTGCCTCGCCTACAAGCTTCTCTAAGTCAATCTTTGATTCTTTAGTTTCTATCTGAATCTGCATAAGATTTCCCATGGTCGCCACACTTATATTTACCTATTAAATAATAAATAGTTTTCGAATAGCAAATAGTTAATAGGAAATAATCAACGGAATGCGTTGGACAGTGTATTTATTAAACATATAATTTTTATGAAGATTTAGAAAGGAAGGCGTAGCCTGTAAGCTTCCATCTCTGTGATATATTCCTTAGAATTGCAATTTTTGCTTTTGCATCTACGCAAATCGGGCGCTTAAGTGTAACCTTCATCTTATTTTTCTTTATATTTTTTACAAAGCCAACTGTAGTTGCTGTACTTATACTTATTATAAGCGGTTCATTTTCCTTTATAGCCTGCTTTGGTAAGTCCTCCCTGTCTATTTGGTGATATTCTATTATAAGCTCGTTAAATTGCTGTGGCAGTTTTCCAACCAGACCAACAACATTACCAACAAGATTATCTGCTTTTGTCAAAGCAGGGTCAATACCTGTACTTAATGCAATAAGGCCACCGGGCAATGCTTCGTTTATCTCACCTGTACTGGTAGATATGCTTCTGATGGTTGTCATTACATTTTTATATTCCTCTTTCTTCTTGTCCCTGCTTATATTTATCCCAGGTTTTATCTCTATCTTATCTCCTTTTTTGAATTTTCCCCTCACTACTGATCCACCTATGACTCCACCCATTAATTTGTCTATCTCTGTACCTGGTTTGTTAATATCGAATGATCTTGCAATATACATCAACGGATCAGCATCAAGATCTCTCTCAGGAATTTTTATATCGCATATTGCCTTAAGTAATACGTCTATATTTATCATCTTACTAGACACAACAGGTATTATAGGGGCATTCTCCGCTATTGTGCCTTTTACAAATTTTTTAATTTCATTATAGTGTTCTCTTGCCCGTGCCTTTCCAACTATGTCTACCTTGGTCTGCACTATTATTATATTTTTTATATTCATTATGTTAATAATCATCATATGCTCTTTAGTCTGTGGCATTGGGCACGGCTCTGTTGCAGCTATTACAAATAAAACAGCATCTATTATGTTTGAACCTGCTATGGCTGTTGCCATGAGCATCTCGTGGCCAGGTGCGTCTAGAATCGAAATCCTTCTTACAGGCTCTGCTTCACCTTCGCATTTCTCGCACTTATCTTTTGATGTATATGCTTCTGGACCGTTGCAGTTTTTGCATTTCCTTATTACAGCATCGGCATAACCCAATTTAATTGTCATACTCCTTTTTATGCTTTCGCTATGCCTATCTGTAAAAACTCCTGTGATCGCTTTTGTTAATGTCGTCTTACCGTGATCAACGTGGCCCAATGTGCCTATATTCAGCTCGCTTTGGAGAAACTCCAATTATTCACCTTCCTTTTTCACTGTTTTAAAAGCTTCTTCAGCAGGCAATGTGCCATATTCTACTACAACAGTGTTTATCTGTTCAGTTTCTGGAGAAATTGTATTGCCTCGTACAATCCTCTTCTTCCTTAAGCCTTTTTTAACTTTTCCAGCTCCAGGTCCTGAGCTTAAAAGCGGCCAGCTTTTTCTTATACCATCTATTTCTATTCTTGATGGTGCGCCGGTCTTGTCACTTAATCCTCTAATCTCAAACTTGTATCCCTCTAAACCTATTATCGAACCCTCTATCTGCTCTCTCATTTTTTTTCCTATAAGAAGCGATTCTTTTTCTTTTGGCACTTCGCGCTGTGCGCTTTTTCCTGTTTTTCTGTCAGAATAAACAATTTTCAATAAATCACCTTATTTTCTAATTTAATATTTATATTATCTATGCTTATCTATACATACTATTTGGCTCTTCTTTGAATCTTTTAATTCTTTCTGTAACTTCTTTTGGAATTGTTGGCTTTACCTCATGCAGGGCTTTTTCAAAATCTTCTTTTATAACAAAATCCCTGCTCGCCCTTATCGCATTCATTCCCGCTTCTCTGCATATATTTTCTATCTCTGCACCAGTATAGCCTTCTGTAGAATTTGCAAGCCAAGCAAGCTCAATGCTCTTATCAAGTGGCATATTTTTTGTATGGACTTTAAAGATCTCAAGCCTTGTTTCAGCATCGGGCATTGGAATTTCTATTATTCTATCAAATCTTCCTGGCCTTAGAAGCGCTGGATCTATAGCCTCTGGCCTATTCGTAGCCGCAAGCACTACAACATTCTTCAATCCTGCAAGTCCATCCATTTCAGTAAGTAAAGTATCTACAACTCTTCTCGAAACTCCCGAATCAAGCTCATTGTCAGAATCCCTTGCACTTGCAATAGAATCTATTTCGTCAATGAATATTATGCAAGGTGCTGCAAGCCTCGCCTTTCTGAATATCTCTCTTACTGTTTTCTCGCTTTCTCCGACGAATTTGCTAAGCACTTCTGGTCCTTTTATAGAAATTAAGTTTGACTCTCTTTCTGTGGCAACAGCCTTTGCAAGGAGTGTCTTTCCTACGCCTGGTGGCCCTACAAGAAGCACGCCCTTAACGGGCCTTATCCCCATTTTTTCAAAATCCTCTGGCTTCTTGAGCGGAAGCTCTACAGCCTCCTTAAGTTCATCTTTAACTTTTTGCAATCCACCTATATCATTCCAATGCACATTGGGCCTTTCAACAAAAACCTCCCTAAGTGCACTTGGTTGTATATTTCTAAGCGCTTCAGAAAAATGCTCCTTTTTAACATGAAGTTCGTTAAGCACTTCATTTGGTATATGCTGCTTATCTATAATGTTTGGCAATATGGACCTTAACGTAGCCATAGCCGCCTCCCTTACTAATGCGCTCAGATCTGCACCTGTATACCCGTGAGTTATATTTGCAATCTCGTCCAAATCGACGTCTTTTGCAAGAGGCATATTTCTAGTATGTATCTGCAATATCTCTTTTCTAGCGTTTCTATCAGGCACGCCTATTTCTATTTCTCTATCAAATCTTCCAGGCCTCCTAAGCGCTGGATCTATAGCCTCTGGCCTATTCGTAGCCGCAAGCACTATCACCTGGCCGCGCTTGCCTATGCCATCCATAAGTGTAAGAAGCTGCGAAACCATTCTTCTTTCAACCTCGTTTGTCGCCTCTTCCCGCTTTGGTGCTATGGCATCTATCTCATCCATAAAGATTATGCTTGGTGCTTTTTCATTCGCTTCTTTAAAAAGTGTCCTAAGCTTCTCCTCACTTTCTCCGACGAACTTGCTTACAAGCTCAGGTCCTGATATTGATATAAAATTAGCATCGCTCTCATTGGCAACAGCCTTTGCAAGGAGTGTCTTTCCTGTGCCTGGCGGGCCATAAAGCAACACACCTCTTGGTGGTTCTATACCAAGCCTCTCAAACAGTTCCGGGTACCTTATAGGCAATTCCACCATCTCCCTTATTTTTTGGATTTCATTTTTTAGTCCACCAATATCTTCATAATGGACCTCCCCTATCTTGACAAGCGATTCTGACACAGGCTCCTCTTTTACAATAAAATCAGTGTCTTTTGTTATTTTGACTATACCGTGCGGTGCAACCTGTACAACAAGGAAATTAAATACTATACCAAACATAGGTATGGGCACAACATCTCCTTTTGTCATTGGCTTGCCCTCCCATTTTCTTTTTGCATATTCTCCAAAATCTGGAGAAATTGGCATTTTCTGCCCTGGTGGTGGAGCAATAATAACTTTTTCAGCGTCTTTTATCTCTGCTTTTGATACGAAAACCTTATCCCCTATACCAACACCAACATTCTGCCTGGTATAACCATCTATTCTTATAAAACCCAATCCCTCATCGCTCGGGTGGGCCTGCCAAACAACAGCCGCTGTTGTTTTTATTTTTCCCTTTATTTCGATAATATCGCCAGAAACGACATCAAGAAGCTTCCTTGACTTTGAGTCTATCCTGGCTATGCCCCTTCCAGAATCGGTAATTATCGCATCTGCGACTGTAAGCTCTATTCCATTCGGCATTTAATCAACTACAATAAGCAAATTATATTTAAGCAAATAAATTTATATATGCTCTTTTAAAACAAGCCACGATAGAAGAGTGAGAAAATATAAGCTATAGCAAGCATGAAGATCATGCCTATCAATATAGATATAATTGGAATAACAAAAGAGAAAAGCAAAAAGATAACTAATATCACTGAAAAAAAGATTGTCTTGTTCCATCTCAGCACCTTGCTGCCATCGAGAGGATATATTGGGAGCATGTTAAAGAAAGCGAGAAGTATGCTTATAAAAACACTTATATTTATCAGGTTTTGAAGTGGAGGAAGCTCATAATAATTTGATGAAAATGATGTAGTTACATTTCCTAAAAAGTTTGGAAATATAAAAATACCTATCATAAAGAAAACAGAGAAAACAGCAAAATTTGTCAAAGGCCCGGCAAGCGAGACAATACCCTCTTCCCTTTTGGTAAAATTGCTAGCATATATTACTGTTGCGCCGGGTATTCCTATAAGAAATCCAAAGAGGCTCGTGAGCAGTGTTATCGCAAGCCCATTTATAGATGTCCTAAAGCCAGCAATAGCTCCATATCTCTCAGCTATAAACTTGTGCATAAGTTCGTGGAGTACAAACGAAAGTGAAACAGCGATAAAAGAGATAGGTAAGAAATAAATAAACGATGGGAGCGTCTGCGAAATGTTCTCTATTCCACCTACCAAAACCAAAGCAAAAGCCACAGTCAGCGCAAGGTCTGCAATAATCAAATCTTCTATTTCTGTCTTAAGTATGCGGTTCTCCCTTATGTAAAATTTCATAGCACTCCCTATAGCACTCCTTATAGCACCCCTACATGGCAATGGCTTGCAATCTGCCTACAAATATATTTTGTTCTGGAAAAGAATATAATTGTTATATGCTGTTCTGTGCATTGCATAATATTAACAATTGAAAAGTTAATAAAGTTTAAGTTATATTAATATCTGGAGCTCCATCGTCTAGTGGTCAAGGATAACGGGCTCTGGACCCGTTGACGCCAGTTCGAATCTGGCTGGAGCTATTGGTGTGGATATGGAATATAAAGATCACGTAATTGTTTGTGGTTATGGTATAGTTGGAGAGCGAATTGTTGAAATATTGATTGAGCATGGAATTAATGTTGTTGTGATTGAAACAGATCCGCACAAAGTCGATATCTTAAAAGAGAAAGGTGTGCCTGTGGTGGCTGGAGATGCCACAACAGCCAGATCTCTAAAAGAAGCTGGTATTTCTGATGCTAAGTTTATAGCAATAGCAATGGATGATGATGCGAAGAATCTTTTTGCAGTGATAACAGCGAAAAGCCTCAATGAGAACATAATAATAGCTACAAGGGCAAACGATGAGCTTTTCGAGACAAAACTTGTCGATGCTGGGGCAAAATTTGTAGTGACTCCAAACAAATCTGCAAGCGATGAAATTTTCAATGAAATATCTAAGGGGTTATAAATGGAAAGAGCCACTGAAAAATCTGGAGATGTATTGCTTCTGTCCGCATTGTTAAGTATGATTATTGTGATAATATCATTTATTGTGCTTTATTTTCTAACTGGAAACATTTATTTGGATGCCTATTATGTTATAGATACTTTTTTTGATGCCCCAAATAGTGCTGCAACTTGGAATCTTGCCCAACTTGCTCTTACTTACAGCACATCAAAATATTTGGTAATCCTATTGGTTGTTGTAATTGATAATATAGGAAAGATAATGGTAGTAAGTTTTGTGTTTGCAGCAGTCATAAACATAATCTCATATGCAAATCTGGAAAAATACATAGGACAAGTGCATGCCAAGAGGATGAAAAATCACATAATAATTTGTGGATATACTGATTTAGGTAAAAGGCTTGTTGATAACCTGATGAATTCAAAGAAAAAACCCAAAATCGTTGTAATAGAAAGCAACGAAGAAGTTGCAGTTGAGCTCCATCATAATCACATATCTTGTGTGGAGGGGCGCTGCACCTCTGAGCGCAGCCTCAAACGCGCTTCTATTGACAAGGCAAAAATGGTGGTTTTTACAAAACAGAATGATGTTGAAAATCTTATAGGTACTGTAGAAGCGAGAAAGCTTAACAAGAACATTAAAATCTTTGTCCGTGGTACAAAGGAAGAAGTGATGACAAAAATGTACATGGTTGGTGCAGACATGTGTGTTTTGCCAGAATATCTTGCAGGCATAAGCATGGGTGAATATATAGCGAAACATTTTGGTGCATGATATGAAAATAAGAACAGTGCATAAAGTTTTATTATTGGTTTATATTATACTTTACATATTGTCTATAGCACTCATACTTAGATTGGGTTATCCTTTATGGATTGCGCTTGTCTGGAATCTGGTCTCTTTTGTTGGTGCCGATTTCCCTATAAATTTCTCAATACCCGACCAGCCTAATCCTCTTGCTTACATAAACAATATATTTGGTGTTTTGGGCAATCTTATACTTATAATACTGCTTACTTCATTCTTCTATCAGGTGCTAAGCGAGATAAATTTAAAAGAGACATTTATAAATTACAAGATAGGCAAGCTTAAAAACCATATAATAATAACGCCTGCAAACAAAATGGCATTGTATGTGGCACAGCAGCTTAAACAAAACAACATCAATTTTGTAATTCTTGATCCATCTAAGAAGAATGTTGAGGAGTGCCTAGATGAAAAGCTGCTTGCAACAATTGGCGAAGGGAGTGACATGCTGGCTTTGGATATTGCCGGCGCAAAGCATGCTTCAACAATCGTGTTGTTAAATGAAGAGGGTATAAAAAATGCTCTTGCTGCAATATCTGCAAGGAAGTTAAATAATAAAATAAGGATTGCCTCAAGAGTGAAAAGTCCTGATGAAATAGCAAAAATAAAGAGGGTTGGTGTTAATTATATAATAATGCCGGAATTTGCCATAGGTAATGAAATCAGCAATTTTGTGTTAAAATACACAAAAGGTTAATTTATTAATATTTAATTTCAATAGTGTTAATATGCCTGAAGGATCCATTACAAGAACAAGTATTGATGCTTTAGTAGATTATCTCAAAGTCAATGGCGAAGTTGATGTTCCTACGCTAGCAAAAGCCCTCGGCGTAAGTGAAACTTTGATAGAGGAATGGTCCAACATATTGGAAAAATCAAATATTGTAAAAATAAGTTATAAAGCGGCAAAGATGTATGTTGCGCCGATTGCTGTCACAAAAGAGAGCATTACAGAAGTGCAGCATGGGATCGAGATTAAAAAAGAAAGCTTAATAAACGAAGTAAACGCTCAGCTTTCGACAATAAATCAGCTTAATCAAAGAATCGATGAGCTAAGCAAATTTATACAGCAGGGAAAAGAGATATTCAACAAAAGAGTTGGCCCATTGAAATCTAATCTGGATGAGCTTTACAAAATGTCTACTGTTGCAGAAAAGAAATACAACATAGTAAAAGAAAAGAAGAATGAGATAGATATCATAGCCAAGAAGCTTGGAAAAGAGATTGAAGGACTAAAGGAAATGTCTTCCACAATAGAGCACTTTCAGATGAACTCTGCTGATGCTGAAAAGCTGATTGAGGATATGCAAAATAAGATAAAACTTATGGAGAAAATGCTTGAAGAAGAAATACTAAGCAGGAAAAAAGCGATTGCATTGCTGGAAGAAAATGAAAAAAAGCTTACCAATAGCATAAAAAATGAAATTTCCATATTAAACGATATGATCTCCGCAAACAAGAAATCATTTGAAGAGGACAAAAAGGTAAGCGCAGAATATAAGAAAAAAGTGGTCGAGCTAAGAAATAAACTCGGAAATATTGGAACAAAAGCAGTTAATGAGGTAATGAAAGACAAGGAAGAGATGGATAGGTATTCAAACATGCTTGAAGCAAAATATATCAAGTTCATGGAGGAGATAGACAATCTGAAAAAGAGCATGGGGGACGTAACAAAAATAGATGAAATACTCAGAAACGCGCAGCAGACAATCGAAGACTCAAACAAAGAAAAAAACAAATTGATTGAAGAATTAAACAAGATACTTGTAGAAGCAAAGGCTGTCGATTCTATCTCAAAAGAGGACATAGTAAGCAGTTCAAAAAAAATAGATGAGCTCGAAGGAAAAACAAATGCAATAAATAGAAAAGTGAATGACATAGGGGAAAAAGTATCTGAGGCTAAAAGTGGATTAGATAATCTGGCGTGAGCTTATGGATGCAAATGAAAAAGTTTATGATGAATATTCACTTGATGCACACGGGTTAAAAGTAAAAATAAGGATTGTAGATAAAGGAGATTTTGTACCTATTTATGAAGTAACAATGCCTGGTGTTGGAGATGCCACAAAAATACTTCTTATTTCAGAAAGGCAGGAGCTGCTTTCGCTTGTCCCCATAGATCCAATGAGGATAGAAGATAAAGAATATCTCGCAGAGCTTACCAATAAATATATAGAGGCTTCAGATGTTTTGATAGACAAATACCTGCCAGGAACTAGCAAAGAAACAAAAAAAGCCTTAACCGCTTATATAATCAATGTAATGCTTGGCCTCGGTGATCTGGAGGCTCCACTAGCTGATGATAATCTAGAGGAAGTTGCAGTAAATACCTCAAAAGAGCCAGTATGGGTATTTCATAAGAAATATGGTTGGTGTAAAACGAATCTAGTAATACCTGGAGAGGAGATAATTTATGATGATTCCGAGCAGATCGGAAGGAGGGTTGGCAGGCAGATTACGAATCTAGCTCCTCTTATGGATGCTGAGCTTCCAGATGGTTCTAGAGTTAATGCTACTCTGTATCCAATATCACAAAAAGGCAACACAATAACAATAAGGAAATTCGGTAAGAACCCATGGACTATGCCTGCGCTCGTAGCAAATGGCACAATAACAAGCTATCTTGCGGCACTGACATGGATGGGAATACAAAATGAGGTAAGTATTCTTATTTCTGGTGGAACGGCTAGCGGAAAAACAAGCTTCCTTAATGCCATGAGTATATTCATGCCACCTAATAGAAGGGTAATTTCTGTTGAGGAAACCAGAGAGCTTACTCTTCCTGAATTCCTGCATTGGGTTCCGATGGTTACTAGGCAGCCAAATCCAGAAGGTAAGGGCGAAGTCAAGCTATACGACCTCATGATAAATGCGCTTAGGCAGAGACCTGATATAATGCTCGTTGGAGAAATAAGAACCAAAAGCGACGCCGAGACGCTGTTTGAAGCTATACACACTGGTCATTCTGTATACGGCACCGTGCACGCAGATGATACTCAAGATACCATAATAAGAATGACAAATCCACCCATAGATGTGCCAAAATTAATGATTAATGCGATAGGTGGTATTGTAACCCTTTTCAGGCACAGAAGGCTTGGTATAAGGAGGGTCTTGGAGTTTGGAGAAGTGTCAAGGACAGGTGATGCGACTGTGCTCTATAGGTGGGATTCTAGAAGAGACTCGTTCATTCAGATAGATGAGATGGCAAGGCTTGCAGATACAATAATGCTTTATGGTGGTTATACTAAAAATGAAATGCTTGTAGAAATAGAAGAAAAAAAGAAAATACTCGAATGGATGGTCAAAAACAAGATATTTGATGTTGATGCTACTGGTTACATAATAGCAAACTACTACAAGGATAAAAATGCCGTGCTGGAGCTTGTCAATAAGGATGCACCTTATTCAAGCGAGATATTTAAGAAGGTGTGAACTTGGAATATACCGAGCTCGAGAATCAAGGTATCATTGACGAGGTGAATAATTTCCCAGCGCAGGAAAAGATTGTAGAAATAGATTTAAATTTGGCTTTGGGGAACAATGTAATAAACAGCTATAACTACGACGAGGCGCTGAAAAAGATCGGCTCGTTTGAGGGCAGGGAAGAACTAAGGCAAGAGAGACAGCCTGCAGAGCTTCACTATGAGAAAAAAAAGGCGGAAAATGCTGCGAAAGAGATAAAAAGCATAGTGGGATCTATAGGAAAAGAATTCGAAAAGAGCGTAAAGCGTGAAACTGAAAAGATAAAAGGAGAGAAGCTTGTGCTTCCAACCTTATCGTTGCAAGATCAAATATCTGAGCTCGAAAAAATAAGCGAAGGTATAGACGAAAAGGTATTCAATGAAGAGCAGATGAAAATCATAAAAGAAGAAGTTAGAGGGCTCAATGAGAAATTAAAATCAAAGAAATCGCAGCCAATTGATGAATTCCAAAAATCTTTGCTATCGTTAAGGGATCAAAAAATGAAAGAGGCCTTAAGTAAAATTAAATAAGTGTATATGGATGTTAGAAAAAAAAGAGGATAATACAATTTTAACTCAGCCTGTTGGATTTACAAAACAGAAGAAGTTTCTGTTTTTCAAGATAAAATCTAAGCCTATTTATCAACAGCAGGCTCAGCAATCTCAACATATTTCAAAATTTAAACTTTATATCGCGGGCATAGTTGCAAAACACAAGGATCTTGAAGTAGCATTAAGAGAGCAACGCATCAAGGAAAGTGTATATGATTTTACAAAAAAGATGATGATCAATTCTATAATTCTCTCAACAATTATAGCAATCGCAATCGCCGTGCTTCTTCTCCGTTACGGATTAAATATCATAGTGAGCGGCCTTTTCGCTGTTTTGCTTGGAATATCTTTTTACATGGTGTTATTCAACAAGTTCCTTCAATTTCCTATAGCCAAGAGCAAGAACAACGGCAAGGAAGTTGAAAAAGACATACTTTTTGCAGCTAGGGATCTTGTAATTGGAATGAGGTCTGGAATGCCGCTCTTTAATGCGCTTACCACCGTGAGCACAGGCTATGGTGCTGCAAGTAGGGAGTTTGCAAAAGTCGTCGAACTCGTGCAATTAGGCATGCCTATAGAGCAAGCAATAGATGAAGTTAGTTCAAAGAGTGAATCGAAAACATTCAAAAACTTAATGCTTCAAGCTTCTGTAAGTATAAAAGCCGGAGCGGATATAGTGGGAGCACTTCAAAGTGTTGTTGATGAAGTAATGCAGGAAAGAACAATAGAACTTAGGAGATATGGCCAAAGGCTGAATGCACTTGCAATGTTCTACATGCTTTTTGGAATAATTTTTCCAAGCATGGGTATAGCAGTGGCAGCAATACTTACCACATTTATAAGCATATTTACTATAGATGATTCTACCCTAATATTTGCGCTTGTTGGTATATTTTTTCTGCAGCTTATATTCCTCAACATAATGAGATCCTCCAGGCCGACATTTGCGATGTGATTATATGATTTCATTTGAAAAATTAGTAGCAAGGAATGTTGTGGTGTTTGTGTCTAGGGAGCTTGATCTTTCTGGCTCTAAAATAACTACAAACAAATTCCTTGGCTTTGCCATAGTTGGTGGTCTGATTGTATTTGTAACTGTATCTTATCTTCTCTTCTTCCTAAAATTTTTTGTTGGGATAGATGCTATTGCCGGTGTGGGCGTAATGGTTCTATATGAACTTCTCCTTTACATGCTACTTGAATTCAAAATAGAAAAAAGGAAAAATTTTGTAGAGACAATATTGCCAGACTACCTACAGATAGTTGCAGCAAACGTAAGAAGCGGAATTTCATTAGATAAGGCAATGGTGATAGCTGCAAGGCCTGAGTTCTTGTATTTTAGCGACGATATAAAGCTTGTAAATAAGCAGCTTTATGCAGGATCTACTTTGCAAAATTCGCTGCTTTCGCTTGCCGGAAGATATAGGTCTTTGCAGCTAAAACACACCATAAGGATGCTTAACGAAGCCATACAGTATGGTGGCGGCATGACTGATTTGCTTAATCAGGTAGCAAAAGATATTAGAAATCAGCAGATGATACAGAAGGAAATTTCTGGGCAGATGTTTATGTATACTATATTTATTGCTTTTGCCGCAATAATTGGTGCCCCTACTTTATATTCCCTTACAACAAAGATGATGGCCGTAACAGATACTGTTTGGGCTGGCATACTTGCACAGAATCCTGGTGGATTGCCCACCACTGGTGTTTCTTTTCTAAGACCAAGTCCACCTAAAATAACAATAAGCATGTATGAAGATTTTGCACTTACTGCTGTTTTGCTTATAACAGGTTTCGGTGCTTTTATAGTGTCTGCAATTTCTACAGGGTCTATAATAAAAGGTTTAAAATATCTCCCTATATTTATTCTTGTTGGATTAATCGTATTTTATATAGTGGGTGCGGTAATAGGCTCTATGTTTAGTAGCATAGGTGGCGTTTAATTAATTTACTAAGTTAAATAAATTTCTTTCATCTACAATTACTGTACTGCCAGATAAACCATTATTCGGATACGGTGCGCTCAAAGTTGAGTAATATAAATCGTATGGTGTTCCATTATATCCATTTCCGCTATAATCATTTGTATTGCCGTTGAGAGGCCACCATGCTACTAATTTTGCTGTACTTATCGGCAATCCAGCTACACCTTCCTGGTAGAGCTGCCAAATCTGGCCAGACGAAAGAGAAGTATTATAAATCTGCAAGTTTGCGATTGATCCCTGCATCCTATAGTCGAATTGGCCTATCTTTTGGTAGCCTATCTTTATACCTGGGAACGGTTCCCCAATACTTTGTTGTACAGGTCCATCTACTAGTTTGCCATTTGCATATCCATATGTATTACCTGCAACGCCATTATATTGATATACTACAGCAAAAAAATGCCAATTATTTGGTAAGAATGCGCCAAAATTGTTTTCGTTGCCATACTCTGTCCAAAACCCTATCTGCCCCGGGCTACCTGTAATATATAATATACTCCAGCCACCAGTATTTGAATTATTAACTGAGCCAACAACACCACCAAAATAATTGTTTAATGTATACCTTGTTGCATTAAACCATCCAGTGACTGTAAAATTTATCGTATTTGATTGTGGAAACACTAAATTTGTAGATATATAACTACTCTGCCCATTGAACTGCGTCGCCTGGAAATTATTGCTTATTTCAATCGGCAGCCTACCTATATAAAGTGCGGATTTGCAATTAGTACCGCTCATACAAAATAGCGTTCCTGGAATAGGTATTGTTCTTTGCGTCGGTGTGTTGTATATTGCATCCTGAGTATAATTTTGCAAAAGCGAATAGAAAATAGATGGTGCAGTACCATTATTATTGTTACCCGAATAGTCTTTCGAATTACCATTCAACGTATACCATAAAACTATAGATTTATTTACAGGTATTCCACTTATACCTTCCTGGTAGATTCGCTGAACCTGCGAAGAAGGAAGAGAAACATTGTAAAACTGATAGTTTGCCATTTGCCCTTTGAATGAAGCGCCTCCATCGCCACAATTTGTACCATCTGAAGGACCAAGCGGATAATACATTAATGCCGTCCCTCCTGGTACGCTTCTAGTACCAATTCCAATCGCTTTTAATGATCCATTTATATATCCTGAGTAATTAATAGATGTACCTGTATAAGATAATTTCATAACTATATTTGACCAGGAATTTTGAGGTATTTGTCCAAGTTTGACGCAAGCCAATGACCAGATACGTATGTATACATTGCCATTTACAAGGTCTATCCACGTATCATGCCATCCTGTATTCACGCCACTTTGGCCAAGTTCATCTACAATATCTCCATTAGGGGCTGAGGGATTAACCCATATAGAAATTGTTGCTTGTTGAGTTGCGCTATTCATAAAAGAAAAGCCATTTGTTTGTTCAATATAGCTGCTTTGTCCATTGAAGTTAGCAGCCTCTCTATTATTATTTTCAAAAGTAAAAATGCCGTTTGGAGAACCTATGCTGAAGTTGGCGCTTGCCCTATTTATAAATGATGGCGCAAATGGCGATGTAAAATAATATCCATTCTGTATAGCTTCCTTTAGTTTTTCTATATTCATTGTATCCAGCCCTGGTCCATAAATAAGGACTCTCGAGTCGTTTGGAATATCACTCAACAGGTTTGACGAGCTTGAATATTCAAGCCAAGGTATATTTGGCGGCGAGCTTGAGCTATTTATTGAATAAGTAATTAAACCGCCAAAATTGTTGGCAACCTTGCATGTTGCATTAGTTATATAATCTGCCGATGGATCGGCTAAAATTGCTGTTTTGTTTAAAGGGGCGTCTTCGAATGCACCCAGGTATGTATATATGTTCCAGCAGTTTGCACTGCTCGGCACATGAAGTACTGTGCCATAAATAAATCCTTTGCTGCTCGTATTTCCATATATAGCATGTACATTTCCTATTATATCTGTGAGATTATTTATCGATGAAAATTCTATTTCTTTCTGTATGCCTTGTTGTGCATAGAAAAGGTCGAGAGTGCCGTTTAATGGGATTGATGCCTCCACTGGGATTGAATACCTATATGTACTGTGCGGCGTAGAAACAGAAACATTTTCTATATAAGAAACGCTTAGTGTGTATGGATTATTTTGGTATATCTTTGGTGTTGTCTCATTCACGACAAGCGCGAATGGCGTGGGCCTTATGTAATTTATTATTGAGATATTGTATAATTTTAATGTAGCGCTTCCCATCATTGATGCTATTGTGTTGGCTGCCTGCGAGCCTGCCACTACATTTGGCAATGTGCCATTGACGATAAGTGAGCTAAGATATAAGCTCAAGTTTGATATAAAATTACCTTTTCTTAAGCTTGGGTTTAGCTCGTAATTGGTAAGTGTAGAAAGAGCCCTTGAAAGTGAGGTGCTTGCGAATGCATTAGCAGACGATCTAAGCATATCTGCATAATTTACGGATGAAGTCGCAGCAAGCGAGCTTTCTTGTATCTGATTATAACTTATATTGAGCATTGCAAAAACAAGTAGCTCAGCAACCATCAAAGTGAACAGTATGACTATCAATATCGTCATCAGGAAGCCTTTCTTACTATTTTTTATTGCCATGAAATAACACTTACATTATATATTTGTGATGAATGAGTATACCAATTATAAACTGATATTGGCACACTTGCCTTGCTTATCACGTGTGAATTGTAGTATGTTGGTGGCAACGGAACCTGTCTAAGCAAAGACCTGCAACTTACTGGTATCTGGCCTGTGTTGTTAAGTGAATAATAGTCATTTCCGCATCCTGTGGGATACCATGCTACTATACCATTTACTAACGGCGACCCCGTAGGTCCTTCCCTATACAAAATACCAACCTGCGATTGATTGAGTGCCGTACTATATATCTGCAAGTTAGAAATTAATCCATTAAAAGTCGAAATGCCTATAGGTAAATATCCAACATAAAATGCACTTATACCTCTTTGAATGGGGGCATTCTGCTTGATTGAACCTACAAGATTTCCATTGACGAAAAGTAGGAGCTCATCATTAACATTGCTATATTCTGCTACTACATGGTACCACTGATTTAGGCTGACAGGTGTTGCTATAGTAGAATTAGAATAATTCATATCATTTGTAAATACCAGCAGTTGACTAGAAGTCGTATTGGATGACTGATATATATATGGATAGCCAGCCCCTTCATTTTGCTGCCCCATTATACCATTTTTTGGGTTCCATGAATAAGGATACATCCAAAATGACCAAGTGTAGCTAACAGTATCTAGCGCCGGATTCGATATATTCATATAATTATGTCCATAGTAAGTTGCGTCTGATATATCGGAGGTGTTAATACCACCCCCTGATATCAGTATGGTATAATTATACATGGGATATACTGAGCTTGCTAGTGCTTCAGCACATCCTGTTTCATTATTAATATACATTGAAGCTATTACATGTAATAGCGAGCCAGAGCTAGCGCCTTGAGCACAAGTTCCAAACGCTATAAGATTATTATTATAAATTGCAAATAATTTTCCATATGCTAGAGCGATGCCTGGTGAAAACAATGAATAAGGTGAAGAAAGCCTATAATCCCAGACAAGTCTGCCTGTTTCAAGATTCTGTGCCGCGATAGTTCCCGCCCAAACAGTATATATTGTATTGTTTCCTACTATAGGGTATGCTCTATCAGGATTGCCACCAACTACGGGGTAATATATCCAAGGGGCAGATCCAAAGGGTAGTTGCTTTTCCCATACAAGAGTGCCACTAGGAGTCAAAACACTAATTGAGGCGGGGCTCTGATATATTACAAAATTATTATAAGCATCTACTCCGTCTG
>JBMFSM010000004.1:0-8575 GCA_049967555.1 Candidatus Micrarchaeia archaeon | reverse complement strand
TATACCTTGGATTGCATTCGTGCTCCAGATAGGATTGCCATTCAAAGGGTTCACAGCCGTTATATTTGTGGTATTAGAAAATATAAGAAGATCATTGTAAATTACTGGTGTAACTTCAATTTCTGATTGTTCATTTTTTACCCATGACTTGAGGCCAGTTGTAACATTTACTGCATACAAATAGTTTCCGGCGCCAAAATATGCATTTCCAAATCCTGCTGCAACGCCTGTTTGAATTTTGTTTTGCGCTGAAAATAAAAATGCCACAAATGGTTTTGTAATGCCAAAAGGTGCGCCAGCATTATTATTTGCATTATCCATAAGTTGTGGCCACGTTGTTGCAAATGCTGGATTTGATAAATAATTTATTTGTGAAGCCAGCGCACTTGAATTGGAGAGTTGTGAAATATTTGTATTCTCAAGCATGTTCAATATAGTAGCAGCTTCTCCATACCTGTAAGAATATGAAACCACTGGCGTGTAAAAGAAATAAAGTATTATAGAAATGCTTGCAACTGCAATTATCAGCGCAAAAAGTGCATCAAGGGTGAATACAATACCTTTCATCATTCAACACCAAATGATGTATTTGAAAATACCATAACCTGCATACTTGCTGCCACGCCATTTATAATGACAGGCTTATTTACCACATAAATGCTCAAAGCCTTTGCGGTATTTGGATTAAGCCCTATACCATATGATAAACCTTGATATTTTATTATAATATAATAATCATAGCCTACATCCAATAATTGCTTGGTGGCTTGGTAATTATAGTTGGAGATGCCTTCAAGTGCAGCAAGTTTCTCCAAAGATAAACCCTCGCTTCCCTCAAGACCTATTGATATATTGCTCCACGTGCTTGAGTTGTTTGCGACGATAACAGAGCTCCAATAGCTAGGTTCTCCAGGAGTCAAAAGCCTGTTTGCAAGTGCCTGTGCTTGTATTTGCATAGAACTTGCACTATATCCATAAGACAGTGCGAATTGATTGCTTACACTATACCATACAAAAGCCAAGATTGTTATTGCAAAGCTAAATATTATCATAGCAAAAATCACATCAAAAGACCAAAACTGCAATTTCATGGCAAAACCCCCATGCTTATTTTTCTGATGGCAGAAGGCAGATACATATTATTATATAAGCTGTTTATCTGTTGTGGAGTTAATGCGCTGCCGTAGAGTTGCAGGTTTGCAATTGATCCGTTTAATCCAGACATACTCTGTCCACATAAATATCCTGTATTGAAACCTACACCAAAATAATTGGCATTTGAGCCTTCTTCCTGTATGGTAAAGTTTTGGCTTTGTGAATTCATATATATGGTACCTGATCCTCTGCCAATGGCACCATTTTTCAATGTAAATGCAACAAATGTCCATGAATTGAGTGGTACTTTAAGATTGGTATTGAAAGACATCCAATTATTTGTAAGCCCGGAATTAAATATCTGTGCAAAAAGATATCCACTGCTGTTTACTCCAAAACCAAAATCAATACATGGATTCCCCTCTGTATATATAAATTGTGTTTTTGTATTTGAATTGAGATATATTTCTGCAGCTATAGTAAAGGCATAATGATTATCCAGCGGCGCAACAGAGGAGTTGTATATATAGCTGTTTCCATTAAATTCAACGCCACTTCCCCCGAAAGAATTGACTAATACTCTCTTTGAGATGGAGTTTGGTACAAATGTAACATTGTAAATGACACCATTGTTGCCGTTGCCGCTGTAGTCATTTGCATTACCATCCAAAGGCCACCATCCAACCAAGCCTGCATTACTTATCGGCAATCCAGCTACACCTTCCTGGTAGAGTTGCTGTACTTGTGAAGAAGAGAGATTGGTGCCATAAAACTGGGCATTTGCTATGTCTCCAAAATATTGATTTCCTTGAGAAGAATAAACACTTGTTAAACCTATTTGAAGATTTCCAGGATAGGCATTTCCGACAAGCTTGCCGACGTTTTTGGTCCACACATGTTTGCCATTTAAGTATACTGTATAATTGCTTCCGTTATATGTTGCCCCAACCAGGTTCCATGTATTTAAAGGAAAATGTGAATTTATACCTAGCCATCCGCCAGTGTTGTAACCATCTATCATTATCTGGGTTGAACCGCCTGCTGCTATTTCTATAGTGCCTGAATCCCCCCAACTTGTGGTTAATACTCTGCCGTAGTTTTCTATATATGTTGGCTTTATCCATGCAAAATAAGAAAAAGATGAATAATTTATAGGAACTATGCCAGGTATATTTATATATGCATCTGGTGTTATAGCACCATTAGGCTTAAATGATCCAACCAGCATGCTGCTATAGTTAGAAGCTTCGCCTTTTGTTTGATCTAAGAAATGCAAATCTCCATATATTGTTCCTGTATAATTGTTCCCGCTGTAGTCATTTGCGTCGCCATCCAAAGGCCACCATCCAACCAAGCCTGCATTACTTATCGGCAAGCCAGCTATGCCCTCTCGGTAAAGCTGCCTAATTTGTGGTATACTCAAAGACGTTGAATATAGCTGCACATTTGCAACTGAACCATTAAAGTAAGTTGTTCTGCCTGTTGCCCTTTCAGCTCCAATAGTCCAATTGAAAGGGGTGCATGTCTGTGGTGTTACTGTAACACTCCCTATTTCTGTACCGTCTAAAAAGAGCGTCTCTTGTGTGGTTGTTTGATTTATTGCTACAAAATGCCACTTTCCATCTGCAACAAAATAATTTGTAATAAAAACAGGAGTTCCTGTTGATGGAGAATCGCCACCGGCAAGGTATCCTTGTGGAGTTATATACATTATAGGGGAGTAACATGTTGCGTTGCCTAGCTGGTTGTTACCATTCCAAAGCATGACGCCGCTGCTTGTTGTTCTGAACCAAAGAGATGCAGTAAGTGAAGAACTTGCAGCAGGTGCGCCCTGTGGAAGATTTACGTATGAACTTCCATCAAAATACGCATAATATTCTGGTGCATTCCAAAACACATTTTTAGATATGGAATGTAATGCTATGTTTCCCGCTCGAGCATCTAATGGCAACCACTCAAGAAGGTTAAGGTAATAATTCTGTGTGCTTATGCCCCCATTGAAAGCAGTTGCCCTTACAAGCGTTTTTCCTGTGGTGGTAGTTGTATTGATATATGAAACAGCAATACCTTCTTGGTTTGTGTAGTTTGTTGCTGGCGATAATATTTCATAAGGTGATTCAAAATTAACTATTGTATTGATAAGGGGGCTGCCCTGGTTATCAAAAACTTTAGCAAACAATTCCGAAACACTTTTATAAAAAATAGGGCCATACGTTTGGCAGTTGTTGCCGAGGCCGCTGTAGTCATTCGCGTTGCCGTTGAGCGGATACCATCCAACCAAACCCGCATTACTTATCGGCAATCCAGCTATACCCTCCTGGTAGAGCTGCTGTGCTTGGCTTTGTTGTATTGCTTCATCATAAATTTGCACATTTGTTATCATGCCATTGAATTGATCTACTGTACCTACTCCACCAATGGTAAAAGCACTACTTGATGATCCCAAGCCAATAGAGGTTATTGTTCCAACTTCAGCACCATTTACATATATATAAGCCAAGCCGGTTGTTTTGTTATAAACGCCTATAATATTATACCATCTGCCTGTAGTAAGTGTGCCGCTTGGCGCTATAGATCTACCATAACCAGTGCATCCAAATTGCACGCTTCCAGAACCATCCCCCGCATAATTGACATTGAGCGCAGCAACTCCGGCTTCATTGCAACCACCTTCCCCAGCTATCTGTTCTGCCCCTGATGGTGGTGGAGTAAGAGAATATAAATATACCCAAGATGAAATTGTTAAACCGGATATTGTATTAGATACTATCGGCTTGCCAGCGCTAATATAAGTGTTCTGCCCATTAAAATTTGCAGCATAAGTATTTTGGCTTGACAGCAAAATTGATTTTGCTTCACCACTTGTTGCTGGACATGAATAATCAACACAGATAGTACCAAATAAATTTTCTAATGATATTGAACCATTGGCTATGGGCAAAATATATTGGTTTGTGGTGCCTCCAAGAAGAAATGAAGGATTCGATACTATATTCTGCGCCATGCTGTATGCTGTTGCCCTTATGATTTGCTTACCAACCTTGGCTTGGAGAATCACCATGCCATTCTTTGTTATTGTCACATTATATTGAATAATACCTATTAGGCTCGCAACAGGTATGCTTCCAGCATAGCCATTTCCAGATTGAACTGCAGAATCAATTGCACTAGCGATGTTTTGTGCTTGTAGCTGGAGCTGTGAAAAAGTTTGATCACCAAGCACGGTATTTCTTTCGCTCGATATCATTGCAAATAAAAAGAGAAATATAATTAGAACAAACGAAAATACAATCATAAACTCTAATGAAAGTTGCAGCCTCATTTAAACACTCATGTCAACGGCGTTATATAAACGCAAGGTGTGCTTGGTGCTGTTGGGCAAGAGCTCATAGATGTTGCATTTATAAGATACGTGCCGCTGGAACTTATGCCATTCAAGTTGCCACTCACATTGACAGGTGTATATGCAGCTACAGAGCTTAATCCAGAGGACGACATTACAACAAATATAATCAAATGCCCTGGTGCTCCGCTCTGTGAGCCTACATAAATATATCGCACTCCCGGCGGCACTTCTATCTGCGCAACCTGCTTTGCCGGTGGGCCTTCGCTTCCAACAAAAGATGCTATGCTTGCTATCTTCGAAGCCGCTTGCTGTGATTCTATCGTCGAGAGCGATGAGCTTGAGCTTGCTATCTGCATAAATGCTATCACAACAATTGGAAGTAGCACAGCTAACCCAAATGAAAGTGTTATTAACAACTCAAAGCTAGATTGGCCCTTCAACAAACCATCACTATAAAAATTTACCAAAATATCGAATTTTCCGCATTTGCATTTTTATACCAAAAGCAGGCTGCCCGTAGTGTCTCGCTTTAGGTTTTAAAACTTTTCTAACGCTAAAGTTTTTGCCCGCTCCCTCTTTTCCTATTTTGCAGGCAAGCCTACTAAGTAAGCTTGTTGAGCCCAAAGCCTGCTCTGAACATTGCAGATAAAAACTAATTGCTGCAATATCTTTTATTTATACCACCACGACATTGCTATTTCTAAACTTCGTTATAACTAATTCTTTTCTTTTTTCTGCCTCGCCATAAAGCTTTTCTACAATATCTTTTAGCACGTTGCTTAATGAATAGCCTATGGCTATTGCTGCTATAGAGCCTCCTTTTTTTAGCATCACTCTCCCATGCATCTCATAATTTCTAAGTTTTGTCCTTTTGACATTAAGAACTATATAATCAACCTTGATGTTCCTGAATCTATTTATCTTGTTTGCCAAAACATTTAGCTCATTCTTAATGTCTTCCTCATACTCTTTTGTATACTCATCAAGCCCAGAAATTACTATCTTATTTTCGCTTTCAATGCTCTTGGATGATATAAGACCCAATACATCTCTTACAGTTATTATTCCAACAGGTTTGCCTGATTTAACCACAACAAGCGATGAAATATCTCTCTCTACGAATTCCCTTATAGCGTCGTCAAGCATCATATTTTGATCTATTATAAGAACGCTTTTCTGGCAAATGCTGCTTACTGGAGTGTTGCTTAAATTATATTTATAATCTCTCCTTTGTGGTGATCTTTCCTCTTCTTTTGCAAATGTATTAATTATTTCCATCATGGTAATAATGCCATACAGTGAGCCATTTTTTATTACAACAAGCCTACTCACATTATTTTTCTCCATCGCTGCCTTTGCCTGTGCTATATTTGCATCAGCATCTATCCCTATTATAGGCGAAGTCATTGCCTCCCCCACTTTAAGTTTAGAAGTAAGGTGCAGCGAAAGAATTGTTTTGAGCATCTCTGATCTTTTTATTATTCCTTTTATCTTATTCCCTTCAGTATATGGTAGGGCCCTCACCCCTTCAAAATAAAAATAGATTATTGCCTTTTCTATTGGTGTTGCCGAGTCTAAAAGAGGGACTCTTTTTGCGAATTTTCCTATAGACTGGCCCTTATTTAGCCTAATCTCTCCCTTATTTGTAATCGCTTTGTTATCCACTATACCATAATATTCGCCATTTTTATTTACCAAAACGGCAGTATATTCTTCAATCTTGTTTATGGCTTCTGTGATTGATGCTTTATAGTCAAAAGTAATAGTTTCAGATACAAATTCGCTTGGAATAAGTTCAAAAGCTCTCATTTAAATCCCTTAAATAAGTAGAAATTAAAAAATAAATACCCTTCCTTATATATATTATAGCATAGTGCCAGGATGGCAGATCGGCTATGCGGCCGCCTGCAGAGCGGCAAAGGGGGGTTCGACTCCCTCTCCTGGCTTATTAGCTTATTTATTTATTCAGTTGAAACCAACATAATAAATTGTCCGCAGCTGAGCCGCGGATTTTATTATCAAATTTATGCGAATAGAAAATTCGTGTTGCATAGAACACTTAGTAGAAAGCCTGCGATCCCAATCGCGGAATGAGTTTCTAAATCCCATTACAACAAGGCATCGGAATAAAAGCTGTCAGTGCCTTGGCACACCAATATATTATTGGATTAAGCACAGATATTGCAGTGATGTCAATAGCCGAAACAAATCCTGAAACCTCAAGGAATCACGAATTTATTCTTGTGTGGGTGTCAGTTTTAGCATTGTGGGCATTATATCAAAACATTTTTATAGTTGAACTTGTAAAGGAATTTGTGGTTCTATGGGTATAAATATAAATCCACCAGAAAAAAACAGTGTCGGTGCAAAAAAAGAAAAAAGTGGTCCGGGGGCTTCGGAGACAAATGTGAGCTCACAGAAAAAATCAAACACAAAAATAATAAAATACGTAATATTTAGCATAGTTGCGGTAATTATAATCGCCATGGCTGTAATGGCGCTTACTGCGAATAATGCTAATTATGGATTTCCTTCTTCAAGCGAAGTGAGTTCAGCATTGAATTCCCAATTTACAGCTGGTCAAACAAACGAAATATCTAGCTCAAGCCCAACACTTGCTTCATTTGCTAGCTTTGGTGTTACTAGCGCAGAAGTAGAAAATTATACTTCACCAAGTGGTATAGTTTCAATAGGCGAGCTTAAATTCAATACTGCATCAAACGCAACAAAAGTTTTTAACCTCATATCTTCGCTTGCAGAGAATTCAACAAAGGCTGCCCCATCTGGTGTAACAATTCAAACATACAAAGGTGCAAAATATATAATAATAAACTTTGGTGGCGCTGGAGCGTACGAAAATTATATTTTCGTAGTTAATTATTCTCCAACGAATGTAACAGCAGCAGCAAACGAAACAGAAATAAACTCTTTGATTAAATATACAATATCTTCGATGTAAATATGAATTTTGGTAAGGCGTATAGCGCCTTACTCTGTTTTTTAATATGGCTAATATCGAGCCTTTGATTAAAGATTTAAAGTTTCGCACCTAATTATTTCTATGCAGACATTATGTATATCTCTTGGCGGAAGTGTTATCTCAAACAAAGAAGGTTTTAATGTAGCATATCTACACAAAATGAGTATATTGCTAAATAAATACAACGATAAGAAGTTTATAATAGTAACAGGCGGGGGCTATACAAATAGAAAATACATTGAACTTTTAAGGAAAAGCGGTGCGAGTGAATTCGTGCTTGATGAGGTGGGTATCATTTTTACAAAACTTAATGCAATTGCAGCAAAGGTTTTTTTCAACGATGCCTACCCAAATATTGTCTCTAGCCTTGACGAATTAAAAAAAATATATGTAAATAATAGAGTGATATTTGTTTCAGGTCTTATGCCCGGAATAACAACCGATGCGGTTGCAGTATTGGCATGTGAGGCTGTGGGTTGTAGCAAAATAATCAATGTTAGCGAGATAAGTGGTGTATATGACAGAAACCCAAACCAAAAAGGCGCGAAGAAACTTATTAAAATAACTCATGATAAATTAATAGAGCTTGCTGGAAAACTGGACACAAGGGAAGCAAAAGTGCCTTTTATATTTGACCTTGTGGCTTGCAAGCTTGCGAAAAGATCAAACATAAGGGTGGATTTCATAGGAAGTAATTTAGAAGAACTCGAACTCGCAATCTTGGGAAAGAAGCATAACGGCTCAATAGCTGAGGGATAGTATGGAATATATCGTTGGAACATTCACTTTTGTGAAAATAAATAGCGAGTTTTCTTTTGCATAAAGGTTCTATATCATCATTACTTCCCCTCTGTATTCCAAACTTACAATTCCTGGTGGGCACATAATGGATGGCGAGAATGCATGGCAAGCAGCTAGGTGCGAGGTTTTCGAAGAGACAGGAATAGACTTAATTTTAGATTTAAAATATGTTGGGGAATTTAATATAATAATTGGTAAAAAAGATTATAACGTTAAAGCATTCTTCGCGTATGTTGTTGTAGATAATCTTGTGCCAGAAGAGGATACTGAAATAAAACTTATTTACAGAATGCTTAGCGGAAAGCCCACGATTTCAATCGTGGGATGAATGCGGAATGCATAAATTTATTAAT
>JBMFSM010000003.1:0-32012 GCA_049967555.1 Candidatus Micrarchaeia archaeon | reverse complement strand
AGAAACAATCCAAACGCAGCATACCCAAGGTACCACAAGAAGAACACGGCATGGGTGATACCATTCAAATCCCCATCAATAATGTGGAATTTATGCCCAAATTGTTAAGGCATGCTAGTTTTCCAGTTCGCAGTATTAATGGCAAGCTCAAACGCAACCGTTGGTTCCTCTATGCCAAAGTTGTTTAATACCTTGGGGTGGATTTCACCAAAAAAGCCACTAAGTGCTTCGGAACTTATTTTTGCGCACCGCCCCGCTATAAAGGACCCATTTTCATCATTTTTTATCTCAAACTCCGTTATACCTAAAGAATGGAAAAGGGCTGTCAATATTGATTTCATATCATTGAAATTTATTTTTGGTGAAGTATATACGCCGGCGAGGTGATTCGATTCGATTATTTCGCCATTCTGTATATTAAATATAAAATCTAATTCAAACATTTTTTGAGGCATTTTCTCATGTGCTGAAGCACTTATATTGCCCAGCAAAGAAGGTAGAAGCCACGTGCGCATCATAGTTATGTTTTCACTTTTTGAGCTTTTTATTTGAATATGTGGTACAGGTTCTATATTCATCATTTCAAAATTCAGTTTTTCGTTTGTTAGATAATTATTGTTTGCTTCAGAGAAACCGAGACCGAGCATTAAGCCAATAAGTTTTCTTTTTAATACGGTGGTTTTGTCAAGTTTGCCACCAAGCACCTCAGAAAGAATGCTTATAGGATGCACAAACTCATATCCGTAACCTATTGCAATATCCTCCACTATGTCCTGCTCGTTTATTATATCCAACCTATATGGCGGTATAAAGAATTCAATAAATGAATCTTTGAAAATTGCTTTGTAGCCCATTTTGTTTGCCAATGATATTACATTATTGAATCCTATTTCAACACCTATCTGTTTCTCTATCTTTAGAAGTTTTATTAAAATTGTTCTTGTAGTCATCTCAGGAACAATTCTCTCTTCTTTTTTATAAATGATTCTTGTTCTGTATACGCTGGCTCCGAGATCAATAAACATGCATGCGAATAGATCTGCAGCGCTTTCCACTATGTACTGCGATGTCCCAGTTATATCTACAAGCATCTCTTTTGTTTCTTTTGTAACTTTAGTTCTATCCGAGTTTATTATAGGGATAAGGGAAAGCACACCCTCCGCATCCTCTAGTACAGGATAGTAAGCACCTTTTATAGTATGAGAATAGGCTAAGCCTTTCTCGTGAGTTTGCATAATTTCAGAGAAGCTTTTTTCGTCGCTTCCATTCAAAGGCGTAAATCTGCCTTCAAGCTTCGCGTCGTACGTTATATTTCCTTTTATTTTTGAAAGATCATGCAGACCCATTGCGAGCTTGCTCCTTTTCCTACCGAAAGTTTCACTGAACTTTTCTGTAAAGCTTATTATATATTTGAGGCTTTCTTCATTAAGATTGAGGTTTTTAACAACAAGTGATGATATGAAAGGTCTGATTTTAGCCACACTGTCCCCTACATTTATATCTATTACAGGCTCGCCGCTTGCAAGCTTATACTCTAATTTTTCACGATAGTGCATGAAATTTCTGAGCACCCGCGCGAATCCGACAATGTCTAAAAGATCTGGCCTGTTTGGGGTTATATCTATACTTACCTCTTCTTCATTCAGCCCTTCCACACTAAAGCCGAGATTTTGAATATATTTATCTAGAATTTTGTCACTTATGTCTTTGCCCACAAGCGCAAAAAGGTATTTTTTATTAAAAGTTACGACCGCCACGATACCACACTTTTTCTAAGCCAGCCCAAATCGCTATTGTAGAATTCTGTTATTGATTTGACATTGTTGTTTTTTGCCATGAATGCCCTCTCAACACCAAGGCCCCATGCCAAAACATTAATTTTTTTGCTCACTATGCCAGTGATCTCTTTTCTTATCATTCCAGCGCCGCCGAGCTCCAGCCATTCACCATTATATAATATATCAACCTCCACCCCCGGCTCAACAAAAGGAAAATAAGAAGGTTTGAATTTTATTTCTATACCAATGCTGTTATATATCTTTTTCAGAACATCGAAAAGATTAGCCAATGTAAGATTTACACCCATTATTATTCCGTCAGTCTGATAAAATTCTGCAAGATGTTTATAGTCTATACTCTCGTTTCTGAAAACTCTACCAAGAGAAAAAAGCTGGAGGGGCTTTGAAGGAGATATGCCTCTTAAGATATCCTTATCTAAATTATAAATAAATCTTGCAGATATACTCGTAGTGTGAGTTCTTAATATAGCCTGCTCTGCCACCTCTTTATACCAGTTTATGTGCCAAGCTTTTTCATGAACCTTCTTTACGTTTTTTATAAGTTTTTTATCATTGAGTTTTATCTTTCCAGGATTTAACAGATAGAAAGTATCCTGCATCTCTCTTGCAGGATGATCTTGTGGGACAAAAAGAGAATCAAATACCCAAAATGAAGGCTCTATTATTGGGCCTGTTATTTCATTAAAGCCCATTGCGACATATGCCTCCCTTAACTCGTCAAGGAAGCTCCTTAAAGGGTGCCTTTTTGCTATCTCTGCATCGGCTATATCCAAATTTATGTCATATTTTTTAAATTTTTTACCTTCCCACGACTTGTTTACTATAATGCCCCTGTTAAGTTCGTCTATCTCTTCACCAAATTCTGGATTCTCTTTTTCACCAAACTCTGTTATTTCGGCTTTCGCCACTACTTCTGAAATTTTTAAAGTTATAAGCCCTCGTTTAACAAGATTTTTTATACTCTCATTAGATTCTTTCTGTATTTTGGTTATATTCAGTGGATCTTTGTAAAGGCTTCTTAAAACTTCGCCCTCCTTTATACTCCCTGTTTTTTTAGCAACTATGTAGCCATCTTTTATCTCTACAAAACCACTTGCTTTTAGCCATTGAAAACCTATTTTTTCTGCAGGTTTGAGCTCGCTTATCTTTACTTTTTCGTTAGCGATGCGAGCAAGCAATTCCTCTTCTGGAAGCTGGCTTTTTGCATAGCTTTCACCTTCCTCTGAAAAAACAACATCGGTATTTATAGACTTAATTAGCCTTACAAACCCCATTTCCTGCAGCTGGCTCAAAGCCCACAATACGGAATCCTTATTTAAATCGCTTTCCTTTACTAGTTCATCTACAGCTAAGGATTTTCTTTCCTGCAATATCTTTAAGAGCTTAATTAAATGTTTATGCACTAATCCCACCGCTTTTATCTATTTACCTTACAGTCTTAAGATAAAGATATATTATAATAGAAAGTATTATTACTGCAAATAGCACATAGATTTCCAACCCATACTCCTTAAATAATGAGTTAAAATAGTTTAACACCTCCTGCTGTGGTGTTTCGGTCAATATGTATATGAAAGAAAATTTTTCAAGCGGCTCGCCATAAAGCCACGAGAATTCTGTGTAACCATTATAAGTTCCAAACGCAGATATTGATGGATAGTCAGGTGTTGGATAAATTGAAATTATCTGGGCACCTTTTGGAACTATTATATTAAGTCTGCTATTTGGATAGAGGGCTTCCCCGCTTGCTGTATGCATAAAGCTGAAAACTTTGCTATTGAATTTATACTCGAATTTTCTAGGTGCCACCATTTGCCTTGTTGTAACGTTTCCAACATAATAATCCATAGTAAGATAAGCTTGCCCGCTGCCATTTGCATTCATCATTACAGAACCTGGGAAAAAAGTAAAGTTGAATATACCTGAATTTGGATTTATTATATGCTCAATTAGATAATTGGTCCCTAATGCACTGTTCCAGTTGCTCAGCGTCAGATTTATTGCCTGCCTATACCGTATATATTGCTCCACTGAAGAGTTGCTCATGAAGATTGTTATAACTTCAGTAACGTGGGCATTTGTATTATTTTCCAAAATTACCGTTGTATTCAGATAAGTTACATTGAAATATGCATTTACCTCTAATATGGCAAATGCAAGCACCAGCAATGTAAAGAGTTTAAGCTTCATATATCTCAATTATATTTACAACTATAAAGAATTTATAATGTTATTGTTTTATGCTTTTTTATGCAGAGGTGGCAAATTTTGAATTACATTTTTCTTTTAGTGACCACATAGTGGATAAATCAAAAGGTATATAAATAATATTTCTCATAATCTTATGAAGTGATTTTATGATAACAGGTTTAGATATAAGCAAAGTAGAAGCAACTAGAGAAGCAAAAGATGTGATAACGAACATGAAGTTTAATATAAACTTCGACGACGTAAAAATAAATCAAGATTCTGTTGAGGTAGCATTTACGTTTATTACATCTTATGAAGGGGGTAGTGGAAATTCAACTAAAAACGTTGGAGAAATAAAAATTAAAGGCACAATATTCTCAAAGGAAGAGAAAAAGAGCATAGATGAAATAAATAAGTTCTGGGGAAACCAGAAAACACTTCCTGTTTCGTTCGCAGAAAATATTATAAATCTGCTTAATTTTGAATGCAGTGCAAGAGGGACTCTTCTTGCATACTCTATGGGCTTTATTGCTCCATTACCTCTTTCTAGAGCAAAAGTACAGGAAGCAGGAACGAAAAACTAATTACATCTTTCGAATGTGGGCGCAAGCCCACCTATTTTTTGCATAGATAATACGGTTTATAAAAGCTTTAGTGCATATCTTATTTAGGCGTTTAGTAGGCATTTAGGGTTGCAGTTTCAGATAAGCGCCTGATGTGGGTTATCAGTAATGGCAAGATAGAAACTTCTCGCCATGGCTGGCTTTGGCGTGAGACATATGGAAATTAAGGGTATTATATTAGATATTGATTATATTGGAATAGGAGAAAAGGGTGCAATAAGGCTCATTGTTAAGAGCGACAAGATATATGAATTAATAGACTTTAATTTTTATCCTTATTTTTATTTGCTGCCTTCGAACGGTTCAATGAGCAAAGATTCTTTAAAAGAGTTTGTTTTGGAAGATGGAATTAAGCCAAAAGATATAGAAGGGGCACGCCTCTTGCTCTTTGGTAGAGAAGTAGATGCTTTGAAAATTTTTGCAGAACACCCGAAAGATGTGCCAAGGTTAAGTTCTGCAATGTCGGAATTTGGGCAGATTTACGAGCATGACATTGTGTTTTGGAAGAGATATCTTATCGACAAGGACATAAATCCACTGTTAGGTGTGAAGGTAAATGCACATGAAGAAAATGGTAAAATTGCAATAGATAGCATAGAAACCTGCAACGTAGAAGGAGTAGAATTAAGTCACATCTCATTTGATATTGAGACATATAACCCAAAGGGTGTACCAAGGCCTGAAAAGGATCCTGTAATAATGATAAGTTATGCAAACGGTAAAGAAAGCAAAGTTTTGACCACAAAAAAGATAGAAAAAGAATTTGTCGTTGTTTTTGACAACGAAAAAGCACTTATACAAGGTTTTGTAAATGTAATAAATAAGATAGATCCAGATATTGTAACAGGCTACAATTCATCGAATTTTGATATCCCATATCTACTCTCCAGAAGCAAAGCAACACGGGCTGATTTCTCTATTGCAAGAGTAGGTGGAGAAGTTAAAAAAGAGCATCATGGTTTAATAGAAGCGGTACGCATACCTGGCAGAGTGAATGTGGATTTATATAACGTTGCAAAATTTGTTTCTGTTGTTGGTGCTGCAGAGAAGCTCTTAAAAGTAAATAACTTCAAGCTTTATGAAATATATAATGCTGTTACAGGTAAGGAAAAGAAAATGGTAGAAAGGAGCGATATTTGGAATATGTGGGACAGCAACGAACTTGATGAGCTCGCCGAATATTCGCTTGGGGACTCACTGGTTGTGGAGGAGCTTTACGATTTTTTTATGCCGTTTGAAATTGAGGTGGCGAAAGTTGGGGGCACAACGCTTGGCGAGGCTTCTGTTTCCACCACAGGCCAGCTTGTTGAATGGCTTTTGATGAGGGAGGCTCGTAAAAATAATCAGCTTATACCAAACAAGCCTGATGAAGAGGAAATAGCCAGAAGGCTTTCAAACCCTGTTGAGGGTGCTTATGTCAAGACGCCTGAGGCGGGCATCTATAAAAAAATAGCAGTACTTGATTTTAGGGGGCTGTACCCTTCGATCATAGTTGCACATAACATAGATCCATCAACAATATGCGATGATTGCAAGGATTTCCATGAATCGCCAATTGGTGTTAGATTTAAGAAAGAACCTATAGGAATAGCGCCAAAACTGCTGAAAATCCTCGTTGAAGAACGAGTTGCTGTTAAAAGGGCGTATAAGAAAGATCCAGACAACAAGGCTTTGGGCGCAAGAAATATGGCTTTGAAGATACTTGCTAATTCTTTTTACGGCTATTTAGGATATGCAAGGTCAAGGTGGTATTCCAGGGAATGCGCAGGAAGCGTTACGGCATATGGAAGGCAATATATAACAATGGTAATAAATGAAGCAGAGAAGAATGGATTCAGGAGCCTATATACAGATACAGATAGTGTATTTTTGCTCTTAGAAAATAAAACAAAAGAGGATGTGCTTGATTTCCTGAAAAAAATAAATTCTTCACTTCCGAAAGGCATGGAACTTGAATTAGAAGATTTCTATACTAGTGGCGTTTTTGTCGGTAAAAGAACAGGGGAGCAGGGAGCAAAGAAAAAATATGCCTTACTTGCTGAGAATGGGAGAATAAAAATAAGGGGCTTTGAACTTGTCAGGAGAGATTGGGCAACTATAGCAAGGGAAGCTCAAAAGCAAGTTTTGGAGTCAATATTAAGGGAAGGCAGTAGGGAAAAAGCAGCAGAAATAGTAAAAGATGTTATAGAAAGGCTTAGGAACGGAAGCGTACCCATAAAGGAACTGTCTATACATACTCAACTTAGGAAAAAAATAGGAAGCTATGATGTAACATCGCCTGAACTCGCGGCTGCAAAAAAAGCGATAGAAAGAGGAGATAAGAAAGCCAATGAAATAGAAGGCATAACAATAGGCTATGTGATAACGAAGCATGGGAGCACAATTTCAGAAAAAGCAGAACTTGAAGAATTTGCAAAGGATTATGATGCTGAATATTATATAGAGCATCAAGTATTACCTGCAACGCTAAAAATACTTAAAGAATTAGGTTTTAATGAAGATGAACTTAAGGGAAAAGGAAAACAAAAAAAGTTGTGATATTATGGAAGAATTGGATTATAAAGGGTATATAGAAGTAGGAAAAATGACAAGAGAAGCATTGGAGTATGGAAGAGGCCTTATAAAAGAAGGCGCAAGACTTGTGGATGTTGCTGAAAGAATAGAAAAATATATTACAGAAAAGGGTTTTTCGTTTGCGTTCCCAACAAACATTTCACTAGACAATGAAGCTGCACATTATACGCCGATGAAAGAGGATCCAAGGATATTCAACAAAAATATAGTAAAGTTGGATATTGGAGCAAGGAAAGGGCCATATCTGGGTGATTCTGCAATAACAATAGATCTTTCTGGAGAGCATAACAATCTTGTTGAAGCAAGCGAAGAAGCGGCAAAGGAGGCAATAAGTATGGTAAAAGCTGGGAGGAAAGTTGGAGATATAGGTAAAGCGGTAGAGGCGTTGGTTAAGAAGAAAAACTTCAATCCGATAAGGAATCTTGGCGGTCATGGAATAACCAAAGAAGAGCTTCATGCGAATATTTACATACCAAATTTTGACAACGGCGATGAAACACAGCTCGAGGAAGGCGAGGTTATTGCAATAGAGGTTTTTGTAACTACTGGGGAAGGATTAGTAAAAGATGGGGATTATGTACAGATATTCAAAAAAGAAAAAGGCTTGCCAAGAAGTCCGATTGCAAGGGAGGTGTCCTCCTATATAGAGTCCAACTTCCTCACTTATCCTTTTGCTATGAGGTGGCTTATTAGCAAATTTGACGAGTTTAAAGTCAGGGCTTCGCTAAACGAATTTTCAAGAATGGATATCCTAGAAGCATATCCTGTGCTTGTAGAAAAAAGCAATGGTCTAGTGGCACAGACAGAATTCGAAATGATAGTTGAAAAAGATTCATGTAAAATGCTGACATGATTTGTCAGCAGCCACGGCTGTTGCCTATTGTCAAGTATGCAGGTAGACACACGACCGGAAGATCTTGAATGAAATGATACAGATTTATTTGTGGATGTGCTTCAAAAATACTTTGCTCATTGCTTCTTTTTTGCCGTGCTCGGTATATTGTGCGGCTTTCCCTAAATAATAATAAATTAATAGAAAATTTACAAGCACAAAAAAAACAAGCACATAATTATTATAAGAAGAGACAATATTTAAGAACCAAGATGCTTCAATTGCATTTAGGCCAATGGTGTATAAGAATGTCATTAAGAGTGTTGCTTGACATCCACATGATGCAAACAAGCTGCCAAAAGCACTGGCAATCAAAGAATATAGACTTCCAGCATATCCGCTAGCTTTAGTTGAATTTCTTATTATGTATGTTGTAATGGAAAGTAAAATCGAGGAGGAAAGTATTAGAATTCCGGAAAGAAATTCAGAAAGGCCATTTAGTATAACAAACCTATTTATTTGCAAAATTGTTGAAAAAATTAAAAAATAAAGAAAAAAGCCGACAACAAGCTCAGCTAGATAAAATTTCCTCTTAAATATATCCGTAATAGTTACAAACCTTCTCATCAATAACCATTTATTTTTTCGATTTGCTGTATTGCTGGCAGAGAACATACTGGCGCTGTGTTATTTATTGATGCACAAGTCATTGCTATATATAGATCTGCAGCAGCATATTCGCGCCATGCGAATGTATCATTCGGATTAGCAAGCTGCGCAAGAACCTGCTCGTGTGTCATGTACTCAAGAGGGATAGGCGGCTGTGTTGGATTGATATTGCCCAAATCCACAGCGTCAACTCCGGCAGAAACGTATCTCCCCCATATTGTATAAGGTGTGCCTTGGAAGTTGTTAAGCTTTAAAATAAGGTTTAATGCTGCTAAGTATGGCGTGCTATTTAATGTCTTTGCGCTGGCAACAAAAAATGAAAGCGGTTGCATCTCAAAACCACTCCTGATTTGCGATGCGTATTCTATAGATAGGAAGTTTATGTAGTTGCTATTATAGAAGTTTCCAAAATCGGCGGCACTGGTTGAATTGTATTCTGCAGGAGCCCAGTATATTGTAGGCAAGTCTGCATCCCCAAAGGAGCTATAACCTTTAAAGAGCATATTGAATTTGCCAAAACGACCAAGGGCAAGACCCATGGCCCATCTGTTTTCACTACAATAGAAGCATGAGATGGCACCGAGATATATTACGCTTGGCTTGCCATTTACTATAAGAAGAGGAGATGCTGATGTTTGTATGCCAACATTATTTATAGAATTGTTCAGTAGCATCATCCCGGCTTTTTCGAAATAAACATTTGATGCATTATTGAATATTGCAAGCTCAGATCCATTCAACGGCTCGTTTATGTTTGTGAGCCTAGAGCCAAAACTTTGGTTTTGAGTTACTATGGGAGCATTTGACAAGCTTGCTGGAGGAATGAAAAGAGAACCATTTACAACTATTTTTGAAAGAGTTGTATTGGCCGCTGGGCTTGACGGAAATGATGTCACTGGCGCTTGCGAACTTGGTATGTGAAGCAATGAATAAGCAGCCATCATTATAGCAATTATGCTCATTGCAAGTGAAAACCAGATAATAAGATTTTGTTTTTCTACTTTTTTTGGATTTTCTGTGTTTATTTTGCTATCTTCTTTTTTAAACTTTGCTTCTTCTTTCCTATTTTCCATAATATCACATATATTATTAATGTTAACTTAAATTATTATATATTAATTAATAAATCTTATGTGTTTGTAATGTACCAAAGCATTTACCCTATGCAGGAGAGAAAAATAGACCTAGAAAAACTAGACATACAATATAGTGATGCGCATTGCCATTTAAATCTTTTTGAGAACCCAGAAAAGGTAATAGATGAAGCAAGGATTAATGGAGTAAACTTGATTGTTGCATCTGGCGCCAGTATGAAAGATAATTTAGAGGTATCAAAAATAGTCAAGGAAAACGTTTTTGGCGTTGTAGGCATCGATCCGGAACACATAAATGAAAATTTTAGACTTGAAGAGATTAAAAATATTATAAAAGGAAACAGAAATATTGTAGGCATAGGGGAGATAGGGCTCGATAGAAAAATTGCGAGCGCAGAATCTTATTTTGAAAAGGAGAAAGAAGTTTTTGTAAAGCAACTTGAAATTGCAGAAGATATGGATTTGCCTGTTGTGATACATTCACGTGGCGCATTGGAAGATATCTTCCAAATATTGGGAGAGTTTAATATAAGGGCAATGTTTCATTTTTTTGAAGGAGATGAAAAATCAGTTGAAAAACTAGGAAAAAATATTATTTCAATACCTCCTGTAGAGTCTAACAAAAGGAACAGGACAATAAAAAAAGCAGATATAAAATCGATCGTGCTTGAAACAGATTCGCCTATAGTTGGAAAAAGCCCGAAAGATGTTAAAAATTCTGCTATAATAGTGTCAAAAGTAAAAGGTATATCCATAGAAAAAATTGCGGAGGCAACTACAGAAAATCTGAGAAGATTTTTTTATATATAAAAATATAGAGAATTATAAAGTGTGCAGCAGAAAGCCTACGATGTGAAGTATTTTTATATATCTCTGTTCTATATTTAGTCAAGGGCCCGTAGCTCAGCTTGGATAGAGCAGCAGCCTTCTAAGCTGATGGTCGTGGGTTCAAAACAAGTGTGAAACTCCCGCCGGGCCCGTACAGGGTGGTTTTATGAAAGATTCTAAGAGATATGAGGAAACAATAACACAGATAAAGCAACAGATAGATATTTTGTTGAGTGACAATAGCGTGCCGAGAAACGTTAAAAATGCACTTGAAGAGGCAAAAGGCGCACTGGAAAAGACAGACAGTTATGCTGTTAAGGCGTCCGCTGCAACTTATAAGATTGACGAGGTAAGTAACGATATAAATCTACCCCCTTATGCAAGAACGGTTGTTTGGAACATATTGAGTTTGCTTGAATCAATAAAAGATTAGCGATTTAATGGTCAAGTTGAGGAGAAGTGTAACTTTTCTCCAAGCTCTATCAATAAATATAAGTGCAATAATAGGCGCAGGCATCTTCACGGTTAGCGGGGTTGCGGCAGGGCTTGCGGGTCCATCTTCGATTTTTGCTGTTATAATAAGCGCTGCAATCGCTATATTTACCGGGATAAGCTTTGCAGAACTTGCTCATGTATATGCTAGAGAAGGAGGCAATTATGAATATTCTAGGGAACTCCTCGGAAGCTATGCAGGCTATATCGCCGGATTTATATGGATTATAGCTACCATAATTTCAGGAGTAGCAGTTGCTCTGAGCTTTGGTGGTTATTTCATTAGTATTATAAATATAAATATAAGCTCGAGAATTATAGCTTTATTTCTTATTGTGATTCTAGGAATTATAAATTATTTTGGTATAAAGCACTCTGCAAAGATTGCTTCATTCCTTATACTGCTAAATGTATCTATACTAATTATATTTTCATTTGTTGGTATATTTTTCGTAAAGTTTTCAAATTTCACACCATTTTTTCCGAAGGGTGTGAACGGGGTGCTTATGTCTTCAGCATTCATTTTCTTTGCATATACAGGTTTTGCAAGGATAACAATGCTTGGAGAAGAAATAGAAAAGCCAAAGAAAACAATACCGAGAGTTATAATAGTATCCATATTGATTTCTGCCATTATATATGCAATAACAATGTTCGTGCTTATAGGAATTATACCTTACAGTAAAATTGCAAATTCAGAATCGCCACTCAGTATGGCAATATTCTATGCAACACACAATAGTATAATTGAATACGCAATATCTGTAGGCGCGCTGATTGCTACAATAAATGTTGATCTCGCAATGATACTTGGACTGTCCAGAGTTGTGTTTGCAATGGCGAGGGACAATGACCTGCCAAAGTCGCTTGCAAGAATAAATAAATACGGCGCGCCAGATACAGCAATCTGGTTTTCTGTTGCAATAATGGTGATATTTCTATTTGTTCTGGATTTCAAGAACATAATAGCGCTTAGCAATTCTGCAGCACTCATCTCGTATTCCATTGCCAATCTTGGCGCAATAAAATTGGCAATTATTAAAAGAAAATCCAACGAAAATATGCTTTTTAAGTCGAAGTACTTTATTTTTATTCCGTGCTTGGGATTTATTTTAACAGCAATTCTTCTATTTTTTCTTACAAGACTAAGTATTATACTTACATTTTGGATTCTTGTAGGAATAACTGTTTATTACATATTTGCAAAAGCTGAAAGAGAAAGACTTGGCTTGCCTATAGTCAAATATAATATAGCACCGAAAAAGGACAGTTGGTAGAGTTTTTATAAGCAAATACCATAATTTAAGATTTGCCAAGATGGGATTTCATAATAATTTATACATTGCAAGGTTTGAAATTTTGGCTAACATATTAATAATTTGTTTTGCATATAATCTTGATTTCTATGGAAAAGCTCGGCCAGATAGTTAGTAGGCTCAATGGCAGCGTTGTTATAAGTTCAGACATAAAAGAAGAGGATCTCGCTGGCATAGATGTGGAAGCTTTGATAGGCCGGGTGATAGAATATTTTGAAGAAGCTCAGGGTATAAAAATACTTGATAGAAATTTGCTTGACAAAATTTCAAAAGAGATGAGTGAAGAAAAGAAGCCAGTTGAGATAGAGATAAATAGATCGAATGATTTTAAGCCAGAAGCAAAGGAGGTAGAGGCAGACATAAAAATAAGAGAGAGCCAGATAGACAGAACAACAGGCACAACAAGCGATTTTGTTGAGAATATAAATGACAGATTCAGAAAAATAAGTGAGATGATAAGTAATAGGTCATCTACGAGTGGCAGGATAAACAGCATAAGCAAACTCAAGGAATATGGAGATGGCAGGGAAGCAACAATTGTGGGAATGGTTTTTGATAAAAGGATCACAAAAAATGGCAATCTGCTCATAAACTTGGAAGATCAGACAGGTTCGGCAAAAGTAATATTCATGAAAAATGGTGCCCAGCAGGAGGTTTATAAAAATGCCAGAAGGATTGCAAATGACGATATAATTGCAGTAAACGGAAGAGTGTCTGGACCTTTTTTTATAGCTAAATCCATAATATGGCCAGACATACCTGTTCACATAAGAAATTCTTCAAAAAACGATCTTGCTATTGGTTTTGCGTCAGACATTCATGTCGGGAGCAAGCTTTTTATGGAAAAAAATTTTATAGCTATGCTAAAATGGCTGAATGGTGAAATAGATTATAGAAAAGATCTCGCCAAAAAAATAAAATATTTGATTTTTGCTGGTGATCTTGTCGACGGAATAGGAGTATACCCGAACCAAGAAAAAGAACTCTCTGTGCTTGATATTTATAAGCAATATCTCCTATTCTTCAATTTTTTGAAAACCATACCAGAATATATACATGTGTTCGTTCTTGCTGGCAACCATGACGCGGTACAGAGCACAGAACCGCAACCGAGGCTGACAAAAGAACTGATAAGTGATTTCAAAATGGATAATGTCCATATAGTAACAAACCCCTCTTACTTAAAATTAAGTGGAATAAATGTGCTCGCGTACCACGGAACATCGCTTGATTCGGTAATACAAAATATCCCAGGATGTAGCTACGCAAAACCAGAAATAGCAATGGCAGAGGTGCTAAGGAGAAGGCATTTGTCTCCAATATATGGGGGTAACAAAATACTTCCGACCAAAAGAGATATGCTTGTTATAGATGAGGTGCCAGATATATTACACATGGGTCATATACATAAAAATGGATCTTTAAATTATCATGGGACTCTTGTATTAAACAGCGGCACATGGCAGAGCAGGACATCGTTCCAGATAAAGCAAGGGCATATACCTTCACCTGGGCTCTTTCCTGTGTATGAAATTAAGAATGGTAATTTAACAACCCTTGATTTCAATGTTATATAGGTGTTTATATGGATTCTAACGCTTATTTTGAAATATTATCTAAAAAGTTTGAAGAATCTTTTGAAATAGCAGCCAAAGCAAGGGCAAAAGGCTATGACCCTAAAAAAGAGGTAGAGATAAAACCAGCGCCAGACCTTGCAAGCAGAGTAGAAGGAATTATGGGGATAGATGGGCTGGCAGAGATAATAAGAAAAAATTACAGCAAGGAAAAAACAGAAATTGCGTTTAAAGTAGTTAAGGAAGTTTGCGAAAATAAAATGTTTGAACAACATGATGTGATAAAAAAAATAGAACTGGCAACAAGAATAGGCCTTTCTATAATAACAGACGGAGTGGTAGTAGCACCAACCGAAGGTATACAAGGTGTGGTGAGATACAAAAATAAAGATAACACAGATTATGTTGCAGTTGTATACGCCGGCCCAATACGTGGCTCAGGAGGCACGGCTGCCGCTTTATCTGTAGCATTTGCCGATTATGCAAGGAGCCTTTTTAATATAGGTGTTTACAAACCTTCACAAGATGAGATAGAAAGATATGTCGATGAAATAGAGCTTTACCATATGAAGCAACACCTCCAGTACAGGCCAAGCGATGATGATATTAGAAATATTGTGAGCAATTGCCCTGTGTGCATTGATGGCGTTGCCACAGAGGATGTAGAGGTAACAGCACATAGGGATATAAAAAGAACAGATTATGACGGAAAAGAGACTACAATGACAAATAGAGTGAGAGGAGGAGTGGCGCTAGTGCTTTGCGAGGGTGTGGCCCAGAAGGCCAAGAAACTTATAAAAGAAGTTAAGCTTGCAAATCTTAACTGGGATTGGTTAAATAATGTGATAAAAGTCAATAAATCCGAGAAAAGCGAAAAAGAAGAGAAAATTGCAGTTTTTCTTGAGGAGCTTGTTGCAGGAAGGCCAGTTATATCTTATCCTAGCACTATCGGGGGGCTTAGATTAAGATACGGGAGAAGCAGGTTGACAGGCATAGCTGCAAAGGGTTTCAATCCAGCAACTATGATATTGCTCGACAATTTCGTCGCAACAGGCACGCAGCTAAAAGTGGAACTCCCAGGTAAGGGGTGTGTTGCTTCGCCTGTTGATTCTATAGAAGGACCTTTTGTGAGGCTTAAATCTGGAGAGGCGCTCAGGATAAATGATGCAAAAACCGCTTTGGAGCTCAAAGATAGCATAGAAGAAATAATTTCTGTAGGGGATATACTTATAACCTATGGCGACTTTAAAAAGTCAAACACACCTATACAACCAACCAGCTATGTTGAAGAATTTTGGGAGCTGGAGCTAAGGCATTCCGGTTATACAGGGGATGTCAACATAGCAACCTTTAAGGAAGCATATGAGTTATCGCTTAAATACAATATACCAATACACCCAAAATATTTATTTGAATTTCAAAGCATAAGCGTGGCTGAACTTGAGAATATAGTAAAAGCGATCTCGGCAGATTCAAGGGTAGAGGGTGGTGAGGGTATTTTGTTTGGGATTGAGAAGCTCAGGATAAAAAATTCAGAGATTAAAAAAAGCCTTGAGCTCCTTCAGGTGCCTCATAAATTTGAGAATTCGGAAATAGTGATAGATGGACAGTATGCCCAGTCACTCTTTGCAAGTTTGGGATTTGCAGAAGGTATCGATGGAAAGCTTAAAAAAACGAATACGGCAAATTTTGCAAACTCCAACACTGCTTTAGAGGCTGTAAACAGCATCTCGCCTTTTAAGATACCAAAAAGATCAACATATATAGGCGCGAGAATAGGAAGGCCGGAAAAAGCGAGAGAAAGGCTTATGAAACCAGCACCGAATGTACTATTTCCAATAGGGGAATATGGAGGAAAGGAAAGAAACATATCAAAAGCATATGTAATTGATGATAAAAAATTCAGCAATAAGGGAGTGGAAGTTGAAATGGCAAGCTACAAGTGCGATATATGCAAAAGATACCTTAACATGCCATTCTGCTACGATTGCAATGCCAGGGCCAGGATTGAGAGAATTTGCCCGAAGTGTGGTAATAAAACATACAGCAAAAAATGCGAGAAATGCGGCAGCGAAACAGTAGGATACAGCTCAAGAAATATAGATATAAAAAGCCTTATAATAGATTCGATAAAAAGGCTCCGTGTAGGTGGTCTGCCAAACACGCTGAAAGGCGTAATCGGATTGACAAATCTTGACAAGGTGCCAGAACCTATAGAAAAGGGTATTCTCAGGAGATTACATGACATATATATATTCAAAGATGGGACCATACGCTTTGATGCAACCGATGTACCAATAACACATATTTACCCAAGCGAGATAAACACAAGTGCTGAAAAGCTTAGAGAACTAGGTTATGAAAAGGACATATACGGCAATGAACTTAAAAGCGATGACCAATTGGTTGAGCTTAAGCACCAAGACATAATTCTAAACAGGAGGGGCGCGGAGTACTTGCTTAGGGCAGCAAAGTTCGTTGACGACTTGCTCGTCCGCTTCTATGGCCTTGAACCACATTACAACGCCAAAAGCATAAATGAGCTTGTCGGAGAGTTGGTTATAACTCTCTCACCACACACATCTTGCGGAGTAACAGGCAGGATAATAGGTTTCACAGATGCAAATGTAGGTTTTGCTCATCCATATACAATAACTGCAAGGAGGAGAAATTGCGATGGAGACGAAGATACTGTAATGCTTCTTCTTGATGCACTGATAAATTTTTCAAGAGAATATTTACCAACGACAATAGGGGGCACTATGGATGCTCCGCTCATCTTGACAATACATGTCATGCCTGAAGAGGTAGATGATGAAGTTCATGCTATGGAGGTTGTAAGCTCATATCCTATTGAATTTTATCAGAAGAGTTATGGATATCCAGCACCTGGTGATATGACTATAGAAACAGTTAAGGACAGGCTTGGCAAAGAGAACAGATTTCAGGATTTGAAATTTACACATTTGTCTAGCAAGAATGCTATAATCGACGCGCCTAAGAAAAGCACATACACCACACTCAAGACAATGCAAGAAAAGGTGGATGCAGAATTTAGGCTTATGGATATGCTCAAGTGCATAAACCAAAAGGATGCAGCAAAAAGGCTTATTATAAGCCATTTTATACCAGATCTTATAGGCAATTTGCATACTTTTTCAAAGCAGGAATTCCGCTGTGTGGTTTGCAACGCAAAATATAGGCGGGTGCCACTTGCTGGAAAATGCCCGCGCGATGGAGGCAAACTTCTCCTGACCGTTTCAAAAGGAGGCATAGAAAAATATCTTAATATGGCTCTAGACCTCGCAGAAAGATATGATGTTGAACCATATATAAAACAAAGGCTTGCACTAACAAGAGATGAGATTTATAGCTTGTTTGACGAGAGCAATATACCAACAAACCAGTTCAGTTTGTCAAACTTTATTTGAAATTTTTTTTACTGAATTCTCAAATATTTCTAAACCTTTTTCAATGCTTGAGAGTTTTACAGTAAGCGGAGGTATAAGCCTTATAGAAGATGTGCCTGCAGGCAGCATAAGAAGGCCATTGTTAAAGCACTCTTTTAATATGGCGTCCCTTTCACTAATCCCATACGCCTTCGAGTACTTGTCTTTTACTATCTCCACACCGATCATCAGCCCTATCCCCCTAACATCACCCACTACCTCATATTTTTTCTTCATCTCGTACAACCTTTTCATTATATAAGAGCCCTTCTTTTTTATCTCAGAACTTAGAACATCCATATTTTTCCTTATATATTTGAGCGAAGCTTCGGCAGCAGCCACAGATATTAAATTGCCACCAAATGTATTTGCATGCGAACCAGCAGGGATTGTACCTAAGGAGTTTCTGGATATTGTGGCCCCTATCGGTAAGCCACCACCAAGGGATTTTGCCATTGTATAGATATCAGCCTCCACCCCATAATTGTCAAGAGCAAGGAAGGTGCCAGTTCTCATGTATCCAGCTTGCACCTCATCATCAACAAGAAGAATCCCGTTCTCATGTGCAAGATTTTTGAGTTTTTTGAAATAGTCATGAGGTGGCACTATATAACCACCTTCACCCTGCACAGGCTCTATAAAAATAGAGGCCACCTCATCTGGCGAAACTTCCTTGCTTAAAGGATAGTCTTTTATATAATCGATACACGCGAAGCTACAAGAAGGGTATTCCAGATTAAAAGGGCATCTATAGCAATATGCAAAGGGTACGTGCAAGGTTGAATTGAAAGGGCCAAAACCCTCCCTCTGAACACTTTTTGACGCGGTAAGTGAAAGCGAACCTAGTGTCCTTCCGTGAAAGGCGTTGTAGAAAGCCAAGGTATATTGTCTTTTCGTGAATATCTTCGAGAATTTTATAGCTGCTTCATTCGCTTCTGTACCAGAATTGGAAAAAAATACTTTGCCAAAACCTTTTGGAAATAGGGTAAGCAGGTTTTCTGCAAACTCCACAGGTAGCTCAGAATAAAAATCAGTAAATGCGGAATGCATAAGCTTGTCGGCCTGCTTTTTCACCGCGTCCCTTACAAGCTTGTTTGCATTTACGCCAAGATTATAAACAGAAATGAAGCTCGAAAAGTCTATAAACTTGTTTCCAGCAACATCATATACAAAATCCCCATCACCATGTGATGATACAAAAGAATAGCTTTCCCTTGTTGTGGGCATGATCACCTTTTTGTCACGCTCTATTATATCCCTTATTTTTTTTGTTATTTTTATCATACTATAGCCTGCCAAACAAACATTAGCAGAAATGTTATATTCCAAATCTACAAACCGAACAGCAGGACAGATTGTGCATCAGGTAAAAGACAATTTTATGCGACAGATATTGCATACGGCAGGATACCATATTTGCAAAGGTTTACTGCTTCTTTTTCTTTGTAACTTTTGCTTCCTCTTTGTTCTCCTTTTGTTCTTTTAACTTTGTTTCCAACGCCTTTTCTATTTGTGCTTTGTCTGAGATATCTATCTTTTCTCCGAGAAATTCCAAATGCTTCGTGTTGCACTTTCTTTCTTTCTGCCTATCGGATGTTATTATACTTACAAAGTTCCCATCGTTTATTTTTGTAATTACAGCCCTGCTTCCCGCATCTCTTCCGAATTTTTTTATACAAACTCTTCCAACTTCTATTAAAGCCAAGCAATCACCTTATTTTTTCTATTATTATTTCTGCGACCTTCTTTGGTGAAAGATCTTCAGTATCTATTATTAAATCAAATGGTTTTTTATCCTTTCCAAATTTTATATTGTATATCTTTTTGTAGAGGATATAATTCTCTTTGTCCCTCTTGTTTATTATTTTCTCGCTCTTTTCAATACTTATTTTGTCTCTTTTTGCGAGCCTTTTCGCCCTTTCTTTCTTACTAGCATCAAGCCAGACCTTGTAGCCGCGTTTAGAAATCCAAGGCATAACATAACTTGTAAGTACTATATTACCCCTCTTTATTATGTTTACAACCAACCGGTCAATGCTTTTGTCTATGCTTTCCTCTTTTTCTCTCTTGCTTAATGCAGTAAAACCTTCGCTGCTATCCCAAAATGATTTTGTGTCTTTTTCTGCGAATTTTGATTTTAGTATATCACCGACATTTATTGCCCGTATGTGCAGTTTCTTTGCTATAATCTCGGCAACTGTGCTTTTCCCAGAAGCTGGCAAACCAGATATGATTATTGCTTCCATAAGCGGCAACACTTCCCGTATCAAAATTTACGGATTTGCCTTGACGACAAGGCATATAAGATAATAACTAAAAAAAGTATTTATATGTTTGCAGTTGAACTTTAAGCCTAAAAATCAACCGCAACGTGTTAGTGTGAAATAAGCTGCAAGACAAATTCTCTTTGCTTTATTCTTATGTCGTTTAATTTAAGTTCGCCATGCTCAATTCTGCTGGCAAGCTTTACTATGTCAGCAGTGCAATTTGCACATAACACACCGCCAAACAGCCTTTCGTTGCTCCTCAAGCTCCTGCCCTTGGCTCTCTTGCTTATGTTTATTCCGTTTAGCTCTTTACCGCATATTGCGCATCTAGGCAAGCGGTTCTGCTTTCTTTTGTAATGTATTACATTTCTTTTCTTAGGAGTAACCCTAGCTAGCTTTCTTATGCTTCTTGATCTATACATTGGTTTTGGCACTTAAGCACCTATTAAATATAGTTAAGCACATATTTGCTATAACGCCAAAGCGCATCTGGCACACTTGCTGTTTGTGCACTTTGCATGGCAAAAACCAATATGCAAGCGCCTACCCTATATATGCAAAGCCATTATAGCAAAATATACTTAGCAGACATAATTATAAAAGCATTTTGCTCATTTTGCGACACTGCCTGAATACTCAATTTATTGGCAAATTCAGGTGACGCCCACGCGATTGGGATCGTGGGCTTTCTGCTAAGCATCCTGTAAATTTTGTGTTGTAGAATGACAGAGCTCACATCTTATTTGCTTCCGCAGCTTGGGCAGCACGTGCCTGCTTAGCTCTTTTTGATTTATCTATCGCCAAAAATGAAAAAGAGAGGATAAATCCAAAGATAAATACAATCAGTATAAATAATGTATTGTAAGTTAGCTTAAAACTACCAAAAACAAAAGTAGGATTGTTTGGAAAAAGTGCTGGAAGTAGCAGATAATAGACAATAAGAAAGAGAGGGAGGATTATTACCATAGGTTTCATCTGATTAACCATACTTTCGGTTGCTAGGCCCATTACCTCTTTCTGCTTTGCCAGAAGCTCCTCGTTTTTTATTCCACTTTTTACCATCTCGTTGAGCTCTTTGCTCTTAGCTTTTATCTTTTCCTGCATCTCATAGACTTTCTTCATGTTTGCTACCTTGCGCTGAATTATAAAAGAAAGAAGTGTATATAATATTGCAACAAGTGCAACAAATAGTTCGATTGTTATCATAGCACTGCCTCTTCAAACAATTTTTCAATATCTTTTGATATCTCTTTTGCTTTTCCTTCCTTGTTATTAAATATATATACAGGTATGTTGAGTTCTGTTGCTGCAACGCTGAGCATTGCAAGATTTATACTTTTCTGTTCCTCTATCTCTTCTTCGCTTTCCTGTTCCCTTGATCTACTCTTATCTTTAAGTCTTCTCTTTAATATCTCTTTTGCATTTGCATCTATATATATTATACTTTTTACATTTAGCTTATGAAGCTCGTCTCTTGAAAATCCCGGCAGATATATATTTCCCTGCTTGATTGAAAGATGGGTGTCTATTACAAACAAGCCTTTTTCCTTAGCAAGGCTGTTTATAACCTTTGCCCTTAGCCTTTTTTGCTCACGAGCGTCAAGGCGCCTCAGCTTGTCCCTATCTTGAAGCTTTGAGTGCCTAAGCATCTCGCTTCCCATATTTATTAGCTTAGCCCCTTTTTCATCAAGCTTAGCTCCGGCGAGCACTGTTGTTTTTCCGGCCCCAGGAGTTCCTGCAATTATAAAAGAAACAAATTTCGGCACAGTATCATAAAAAATAAGGAAGAAAAAAATAAAAAAGCTATCCTTAATCTTCCATCATTCCTGCTCCACCCTCTCCGCCAGGAGATGGGGCAGAAGGCTTGCTCTTAGAGCTTATCATATCGTCTATTCTTAGTATTATCTCGCTAGCTTCGCTTGCACTTGTTATTGCCTGTTCCTTTACCTTAAGTGGCTCTATTACTCCAAGCTTTTCCATGTCCCCTATGATATTTTTGTATACATCTATACCATATATTCTGCCTTCAGAGCCCTTGTGCTTGCTCCTAAGCTGTACAAGCGTGTCTATTGAATCCATGCCTGCGCTCTCAGCAAGTGTCTTTGGCACTATCTCAACCGCATCAGCAAAAGCCTGTATTGCTAGCTGCTCTCTTCCCCCCACATCACTTGAATAGTTTCTTAAGTTGTTTGCTACATCTACCTCTATGCTTCCGCCGCCAATCACATATTTGCCTTCCTCTATTGCGCTTGATATTGCACCTATTACATCGTTAAGTGACCTTTCGACCTCGTTAACTACCTGTTGGGTGCTCCCTCTTATGAATATTGTAACGCTTTTTGGGTCTTTGCATTTTTCAACAAAAACCATCTGCTCTCCAGCTATTTTGCGCTCTTCTACTAGACCGGCAAAGCCCAGATCTTTTTCTGTAAGATCATCAAGGCTTGTTATTAGATTTGCTCCAGTGGCTTTTGAAAGCTTTTCCATGTCGCTCTTCTTTACTCTCCTTACAGCGAGTATTCCTGCTTTTGCAAGATAATGCTGTGCAACATCATCTATACCTTTCTGCACAAAGACTACATTTGCTTTGCTTGCAGCAATCTTGTCAACCATCTCTTTCAGCATTTTTTCTTCCTGTGCCAAGAATGCTTGCATCTGCTCAGGAGAGGTTATTTCAATCCTTGCATCAGTTTCTGTCTTTTCTATTTCTAAAGCTACATCCAAAAGTGCTATCTTTGCACTCTTTATTGATTTTGGCATGCCAGGATGAGCTATTTCTTTATCTATGAGTACCCCATTTATAAATTCAGTATCTTCTATACCGCCACCCTCTTTTTTCTCAAGCTTTACGAAGTCGTGGTCTATGGAGATCTTATTGTTTTCTTTTATAGAAACTTGCTTTATTGCTTGTATTGCTAGCTTAGAAAGATATCTTTTGGTGTTTTCTCCACCTATATTCTTTGAGCCTAAAGCTATCATTGCAATTTTCTCGAGCTTGTCCTCATCTTCAATACCAACACTAAAGCTCTTCTCTCTCAATATTTCTTTTGCTTTTTCTGCAGCGATCTTGTAGCCTTTTATTATTGTTGTAGGATGTATGCCCTGCTCTATCAGATTGCCAGCAGATTTTAGAAGTTCTCCTGCTATTATAACAGCAGTTGTGGTACCGTCGCCTACCTCCTTGTCTTGTGTCTTTGCAATATCGACCATTATTTTTGCCACAGGATGCTCTACATTCATTTCTTCCAATATTGTAGCACCATCATTTGTTATTACAATGTCACCAAGCTCACTTACCAACATTTTGTCCATGCCTTTTGGTCCAAGCGTAGTTTTTACTGCGCTAGCCACAGCATAACCCACAGCTATGTTTGCTCTCTGGGCTTCCCTCCCAAGTACTCTTGTTGCCCCTTCAGGCAAGATAAGATATTGTTGTCCTGCACCAAGTTGATTTTCAGCCATTTTATCACCTTTAATATCAAAATAGAACTGCATTTTTTATGTGTATAGGTTAATAATTAATAATACATAAGAAGGAATATATTTTTATATATATACTATCAAATAGGAGTTTTGAATTTCGCAAAATGGGGATTATATGGCAAAAGATGATATTAAGTTATTACTTGACAAAGTAGAAAAGGAAATGTGGCTAGATACATTGAATGAAAATTACAAGAAAATTGGCAAAAACAAAATTTTCAGTGCCTTTAAAGAGATATTAAAAGATAAAGATATGGTCGGCTTGCTAGCTTTTGCGGCTTGGGAAAAAACCCCATTGCAAATATTCAAGAAGCTTGTTAAGCTTAATGATAAAAAAATAGATGAACAAATTATAGATAATCCATATGTACCAGAGAGTATTCTAGAGGCTTTTGCCAAAAGCACAGATAAAGAATTAAAGAAAAAAGCAGAGCTCAAAATAAAAGAATTGAAAAGCAGAGAAAGAGATTATAAGGAAAATCGTAGGGATTGAAATCTTATTATCTCTAATATAGTTCAATTCTAGAAATACAGCCATTTTGATACAAGATTAGTTTATTTTTAGATAGTTGGAATACTGAAATTTATTTTTCGTTTAGACAATCGTTTGATTCAGTAAAATATACTGCCAGATAAAATTGCAAAGATTAATAAATCCTTATTTAAAAATAAATATAGATTTATATGGAGCAGAAACGAACACTTAACCTGAAACCTGCCATAAAGATTCAGAATATAGTTGTTAGTGCTGATTTCCATGCAACTATAAATCTTTATGATCTCTCTAGAAATGTTAAAGAAGTTGATTATGAGCCAGAGCAGTTTCCTGGCGCAATATTTAGGATAAAGGATCCAAAGGCTGTGATAATACTTTTTAAGAATGGCAAACTCATATGCACAGGATCAAGTACGGAAGCAGATATTAAAAAAGTTCTCGCTTACGCTGCGAAGATAATATCAAAATATGTGATTGATGATATTCAGTCCTAATCAGATTTTGCTATTTGATTTGCAAGCCTGTCAAATTTTTTGAAGAACATATTCCAAGAGTAGTTTTTTTCTACATTCTCTCTGCCAAGCTTGCCCATCTTTTCTGCTGTATCTGGATGCTCTGCAACAAAAAGCATCTTCTCTGCCATCTCCTCTTCTGAATTTGTAATGAAACCCGTCTTTCCGTTTATTATAGTTTCTCTTGGACCTCCTTCATTTACTGATATTATTGGCTTTGAACTTGCCATGGCTTCCAGCGGAATATAACCATAATCCTCATTTATTGCTGTGAAAAGCACAGCAGTAGAACCTGCGTATAGCTCCTTCAGCTTGGCATCGCCAATATTGATCTTGAATTCAATCCTGCTATCTGCCATTTTCTTTAGCTTTTCAAAATATTTTATGTGCTCGATATCGTTTGAAAGTGTGCCAGCAATTATGAGCTTATAACCTTCTTTCTTTTTTTCAAATTTTTTAAATGCATTTATCGCATACTCCTGCCTCTTGTTTGGTATAATTCTAGAGGGATAAAAAAAGTACTTTTCATCTCCCTTGTTGGAAAAATTTTCAAAATCTACCGCAGGATTTATAATTTCGGCATCCCTGTTGAAATATTTTTTAATCCTTGAAGCTGTATTTTCGCTATTTGTGGCTATACCTTCTATTTCTTTGATTATGCCTTCTGTAATGAATTTGTATGCCCTTGTGAAAGTTGCATAAACAAATTTTTCAGTGTAATTTCTGTTTTTCATTCTCTCAGAATACAGATCATAAACCTCTCTTGGTGGTGTATGACAGTACCACAAAACCCTTTTGTTCTTATGCCTTATCCATTCACTTGGAGAGATATGGGCATTTATTAAATCATAGTCCTCTTTAAGCGCCAGATTGTAAAAAGTATACCCATATCTAAGCCCTTGTGAGGCTCTGTATGGGAGCTTGTCTGATAAAGGTATGTGTTTTTTAACAACCTTTATATCAAAATCTCTAAATTCTTGGAAAGTTGTCCTCTTGTTATATTCTGTTGTATATATTTTTGCATCATAATGCCTAGCTATGCTGAGTATTACCCTTTCTGCCCCTCCTCTTAGGTTAAGGTATGGTTGGATTATTAATAATTTCATTAGACCACATCTTCAAATATGCTATGCGGATATATCTTGTAGATATATATTGAAATTAATTTATAAAAGGTAACATATGAAGATGCAAACTCAACAGAATGCAGGCATTATGTGATTTCTATACAACAAATGGGTTATATATTAATGCAGATATTATCCTGGCATTGAATAATTGTTGCGTACCCAACTTGGCTTGGGTGTTACATACGCTGAACCACCAGTATAATTGTTTAATGCAAGAATTACTATTGGATTAGTGGAATTTATGTAATTTACCCCTACAAAGTTTTTAGGATATACACGCGTAAATCCCGGAAGTTCGCCCAAGAAGAAACCTCTATAATATGTTGAATTATAGAATTCAGATGGTGCATTTGTTATTGTATAATTTGGCCCATTTGGCGTATATAAAACTACAAAGTCTATCCAAACCCGGTTATCAACATTTACATTGCCATAGTAGAACTCACTTATTGGCACGATATATGCGTTTTTTATTTCTGTGCCATTAGAAGAGTATAGGTTTACTGGATTTTGGGAATTATATATACTTGTGGGTACGCAATATGTGGTATTTATGTATTCTTGATCACCGACGAACAATATTGCAACCACCATCGGTTCTGAAGAGTTTACATTACAATAATCATTTATATTATTTGGCATTTTAGGAATCCAGGCGTGCACTGGATCATGATTTATTTCACATTGAGAAGTGCCTACCAGGTAAGGTCTACCGACAAGCTTCCCTTGATTCTCTGCAAATGACATATTAGTTTTGTTCACATTAATGCAAGCGAGGAAATCAAGCGCACCCCATTTTGGCAAAAGCTGATCGTCAAGGAGTAAATATTTTGCTTTAACGATTTTATTCATGAAATAAGACATTTCTTTTGCTCCATAATTATCCGCAGGCCCGAGTACATGGTGAGCTGCAGCGGCATAATCCAATGTGGCTACAGCATTGTCTCCTCTAAGCACGGCATTGCTATTTCCAAACCAATTGATCCAGTCACCATAATCCCACCATGAAAGAATCCTAGGTCCATAAGGCCCCACGTTCGCCTTCATCCACGCAGTCGCATTTAACCAGTAATTAGGCACTACATTGCAGAACATATCATACCCAATAGAATTATTGCTATTGATTATGCTCAAGCAATTTGGATTAGCCATCGCAGAAATAAGAGGCACAAATGTAAAGGCTTCAAGAAGAGCCACGAATGCTACAAAATAATACAATGTTTTCAATGATTTTTGATTTACTTCGGCATTTTTTGGCTTAAAGCTTGAGCCATTTTTTATGTACAAGGCAAGTTCTCCAACTATCGAACCTATTGCTATTATATATCCAACTCCGAAATGTGGCAGATATTTTACCTCGATCATTCCGGCAATTGCCAAAGGCCATACAGCTGAAAGAGCCAGTATGCTTGCTGTAGAGTTTCTATAGTAAATTGCGATTATCTCCAATATTGTAAAGAATACTAGGACAAGCCATACTATTATATCAACACCACCTATGCTCTCACCTATTATACCAAAGCCTGCGGATCCGAAATTGAAATTGAATCCAGTAGGTGCATATTCTTGTACTGTCATAAACAAAGGTATGGATGGCGTTGTAAAATGAACAGCAAGTTGCATATACTTGTCAACAGGCTTGCCTAAAGGAGTAAATAATATAAGTAGAAAGAGTATGAAGAACAAAAGGGAAGCAATGCTAAATCTAGAAAGAACTTCCGAATCTTTTTTAAGCCTCTTTGAAAATGCTTCTATGGCTATTATGCCTATACCCACTATAGAAAGCACAGAAAATAGCACTAGTAGGAGGTTGTTTTTCTCAAGCTTTTTCCCGAATTTCTTTGATAGGTAATCAAGCATGAATACAAACAATAGAGCAAAGAGAGGGAAAGCTATTATTACAGGTATTCCTACAACTGCTGGTGTTCTTTCTGTAAGCGTTGCTGAATAAGGCATGTAAAGGATATAGAAAATGGAAAAAACTATTATGATAATTATATTTATCCTGTAAAAATCTTTCATTCCCCTGTTTCTAAGTACATTTATGAATCCCTGCAATATTACATATATTGCAAGAACACCCGCTGTTACAGTATAATAATGGGCCCCAAGGAATGTTGAAGCATAAGCTATACCTGCAAGTATTGCAAGCCGTGAATCTTTGTACTTTATTGCGACAAGATATGTTGCATAAAAGAAGAACATGGCGAATATTCCCCAAGGCTCAAGAAGCTGCTCACCGGCAATAAATGTTGTAACCAGTGCAGGCATTGCAGAAGCCAAAGTTGCGCCTATTACTGCTGGAAACTTACCATATTCGTGATAAAGGAAGAAAAACACAACAAAGACAAGCAGTGCTGCAGTAATTGGAGGATACCAGCTGCTTACTAAACTTAACAGATTGGTATCGATGCTTGTCGCAGCAACGGGATGCGTATTTGCTATGTCATACCAATACGCTTCTAAGTAAGGGACAAGAGGTTGAATCCTATGTATGGTACCATTTATAACTGTGGGCCATGCTGAATGATCGTATAGAAGCTGATAGCCATATGTGAGTATATATTGTGTACTTATCATGTCAAAATAAGGGTCAAATTCAAAATATCTCGGGGCTACACTTATATTTCCAATCCTTGTTAAAAATGTTAACAACATGAGGAAGAATAAAAAGAACCACATGTAATCTATACTTTCCTTCTTTTCATTTGCTTGGCTGTTCCTGTCCAAAACAAGCCTTTCCTCTGCTTCGTGTGCTTCTATAAGCTCTTTCTCTTCCTTGCTGTGAAGCGCGAGAATCTTCTCTTTCTCAACGCTGCCCAGGCTCGAAATTGCAACTGCTTCTCCTTTGTGCTTTTCTTCAAGCTCTTTTTCTTCTTCTTCGTGTTTTTTTATGAGCTCCAAGCCAAGGCCCAGGTTTTTCATTCTTGCCCTTATCTCATTTATCTTTTCTTTTGATTCTTTTTTTCTCTCGAATTCTGTGCTATCTTTGCTCTTTTTAAATACACCTTGCTGGAAGCATAGGACTATTCCGACTATAGTAAGAAGCATCACGTTTGCATTATAAAGCTGTTCTGAAAATGAAAATGAATGTATATATGGTATCAAGTAGCCTTCAAGCCAAACAAGAGTTGGTGGAAATATCAACCCGAATATGAAACCTATTATTACAATTTCAAATATTGAGAGAGCTGTCTTCTTTAGCAAAGCAAGTGCTAGGAAAAATCCCGGAACCATAATTGAGAGAAACGCCTCAAGTATTACCAAAAGCAAAGACATTTTCTTACCCTATACTACTAAAATCTTGTAAGAATATTAAATTAGATAAATTATAAAAGGTATCTATATTATTGTGCATCTTCCCACTCTAAATGGAGTGGGCTTCCCAAGCGAACAATGATATGATTGACATGGAACAAAAAAACATATATACTTTTCAACAAAATTATATTATACAGCTGGACACGCCGGAATCTATACTCATGAAGAGAGTGTAAGACCCCAAGTCCATGGAGCAGTTCTCGCTGAACTGAGAACATACCAAGCGGCAACAGTATGATGTCATTTGTTCCAAATGAAAAAAGGAACAGGGTGCCAAGGCCACCAACTGATGAAGCAAATGCCCATCAATTTCTATGGTTTGCTTTTATTCCGCCTCTAAAGAGTGTGGGATTTCCCGCTCACTATGTTAAATATTAGATTTTATGAAAATTATAATAGCTGGTGCAGGTAGCAGTGGATTGATACTGGCAAGGGAGCTTGCAAAGCTAGGGATAGGCGTACACATACTTGAAAGAAAGAAGAAAATTCTGCCGATATATGGGAGTTCCGGGATCTTATCTGTCAAAGGGCTTGACAGCTTAAAAATCAACTACAAGGATTGCGTGCTTAACAAACTTTATGGCGCTAATATACATTTCTGCAAAACATCGCTACATATACATTCAAAAAAGCCACAGGCTTATGTGGTTGACAGAACTCTTTTAGCAGAAGAACTTTATGGCGAAGCAGTAGGCAACGGAGCGAATATTGAATTTGCGCATGCGCTTGAAAAGAGCGAAATAAGCAGGCTTAAAGGTATAGTTGTTGGAGCAGAGGGCGTTGCTTCGCAGGTTGCAAGATATTATAAATTTCCCCCTATAAGGAGGTATGTATTGACATTTAGAGCAGAGTACACTGCACGTGAAGATATGGATAATGTGGAGATTTTCTTTGACAATAGCATAATGAAAGGTTTTTTTGGATGGATAGCCCCTCATGGTGACAAAGTGGAAGTAGGCGCAGGGATTGAAGAAAGATATGGAAAAGGGATTGAGGCATACAAAAATTTTTTGGCAAAGAAAGAGGTAAAGAATTTTATAAAGGGTAAACCATTAGTCGAGGGCGGAGGGATAATACCAATCTCGCTTAGAAAAAGATTTGTATATGGCGATAAAAAAAGCCTGCTCGTAGGCGATGCTGCAGGCCAGGTGAAAAGCTCTACAGGCGGAGGAATAATATTTGGCGGTAATGCAGCAATTATCGCCTCTGATGCAATTAGCAAATATCTAGAATATGGGAGCCCCTTGGAAAATTATGAAAAACAATGGAGAAAAAAGTTTGGGAAGGATATGAAGTTGCATAGAATCATACATTATTTATATTCATCCCCTAACGACAACATACTTGATTTCTTAGCAACAGCGACAAAAACTCTCGGGATTGAGAATTTCCTCTCGAAGTATGGAGATATGGACAGCCCCTCGCTCATTATAAAGAGGTTTTTCCTCAGAAAAAACTGATTTTTCTTTGAAAAAGCTTAATGCTCGTCGCCATCCTCTTTCTTAGATTTTTCTATTATTTCTCTTCCGAGCTTTTCGCGCCTTTCAAGCGTTTCCTTTATCTTCTTAAAGTCTTCAGGGGAAAGAGTCTTTTCCAATATATACTGGGTATAGTTTAGAGATATTTGTGCGATGTCCAATATTATGGACTGCATTTGGCTTGTCTTTAGTGTGTATTCTCCGCTGGGCCTGAGTATTTCTATACCGGCAGGTGGATAATTGAATGAGAGATTTATAAGCGAGCCAAAATTTTTGAAAAGTACAGTAAGCATGGCACTTGTAGAATATGTTGTATCATCTATTTTTATAGGCTCATCTATACTTCCGTAGCAATAGATAACACCATTCATCTTCATTATGTTGTTGTTTATCAACTCCGTCATGAGCGGTTGCAGATCATCTATCTTTTCACTCTGCATGTCAAAATAAAGCTTAGCTAGGATTCCACCGTCGTCAAGTGTTTTTTTTGTTACCTCTTCAACCTCACTTTTCTTTATTTAATCACCCTTTAATATTTTTACAGTCTCACTCAAATTCAGTAACTCCTCATTTCCAGAAATCATATCTCTGAGCTTAACCTTGCTTGCTGCCTGTTCGCTTTCGCCAACTATTACCACATATCTAAATTTAAGTGCATTCGCATATTCAAGTTGTTTAGATATGCCTCTTTTTGTCAAATTTATATCCGTGCATATGCCTGCACTTCTAAGAGCATCGGCCACGGCAAGCATATATGGTAGAGTGTCTCCTATATTTGCTACAAATACCCTTGCTGTGGTCTTTTTCTCCAATTGCATGCCAATAACTTCGATTATTCTATCCACACCTATAGATATGCCTGTTGCGGATATGTTTTCATTTGCAAATAAACCTATAAGGTTGTCATATCTGCCTCCAGCGACTATTGTAGGCAGCCTCTTACCGCTTTCATCATACTTTACAAATTCCCATACAAAACTTGTATAATAGTCAATGCCTCTTGCAAGTGTTAGATCAAATACAATCTCACCACTTATCCTGTATTTTCCAAGAAGATTTATTAGTTCCTCAATTCTCTTTAATTCTTCATCAAGCCCTATATTGGATTTTATTTTTTTAATATTTTCCTCATTGCTTTTCTGCTCGACAAGGAACTCGATCAATGCCTCAGTCTTATCCTGTGGCAGGCCAAGCTGCGATATCCCTTTTATAACCTCATCCTTCCCTAGTTTGTACATTTTATCAAGTATTCTTATAGCATTTGCTTCGTTTTCTTCTTTCATTCCGTAAAATTTAAGAATACCCTTAAGTATAAGCCTACTGTTTATGAGTATCTTATAATCCCTTACGCCAAGCTTATCTAAAATTTGAGCAGCAAGTGCTATAACTTCAACATCGCTTATAATTTCATTGCTTCCTACAATATCCACATCTGCTTGTACAAACTCTCTATATCTCATTCTTTGCGGTTCATCTTTTCTAAATATAGACCCTATCTGATAGCGCTTGAATGGCATTGGAATATCCCTATTCATTGCTATGAATCTGGCGAGCGGAACAGTAAAATCATATCTCAGCGCTGCTGCCTCTCCCTCTATTTTATATATCTCTTTGCCAGATTCCTCCCCGTATGTTTTGGCATAAAGTGTATTTAAATTTTCAATTGTTGGGGTCTCTATCGGAGAAAAACCAAAGAGCTTAAACACATCTTCTATAAATTTTATAATTTCCATTCTTTTTATGGCTTCACTAGTGTTATAATCTCTAGTTCCCCTAGGAAGCGAAAATTCAACCAATTCACGCACCTTTTGAGCTTTATAATAGATATATAAACTTTTATTATTTAGAAGTTAACTTTTATTAGACTTTGCAATTGTTGAAAATC
>JBMFSM010000002.1:9471-35353 GCA_049967555.1 Candidatus Micrarchaeia archaeon | reverse complement strand
TCTCACACTTGATCATTTACAGAATGCTTAGCAGAAAGCCCACGATTTCAATCGTAGAATGAGTTTTCAAATATGGTAACAAGCAACAGAACAAAAGCAGTTGGTATTCAACATATCATTGGAATGAGCACAGATGGCGCAGTGATATCAATGATTGAAACGAACCTTGAAACCATGAGGAACCCCACGAATTTATTCGTGGGAGGGTGTCAGATTTATAAAACTAAATACCTAAATATACCTGGAAGTGTTGGTTGTACAGTGGTTGTAGTGAATTCAAAATATGCATTATTTTTGTACAATAAATGTAAGTATACGCAGAAGATACTATCCTCACAATCGGGATTCATCAATGAAAATTGTTGGTATATGAGAGGTGTGAGTATCAATACATCACAGGACTTATCTTATAGGGCTTTTGAATGTATTTGTTTAAGTTTTGGCATCAAAGATGCCAAAGTTTCTGAAAGGTATTCAGGAAGCCAATTTAACCATAATAACATAAAATATTCTGCAAAGAATGTGGTTGCCGGAGAAGCAGGCAATATATGGGTGGCATAATGAAGATCAACCATTCCCACCACAAAAGCTCACACTCTTGTAGTAAAGGGGATGCCTCATGAGAGCTCAGAGTGCGATAGAATTCTTAAGTACATATGCTTGGGCATTTATTATAACAACATTGTTCGTTGCGATTGTTCTAGTGTTTGTGGTTTTTAAAAATCCACAAGAGTATACTCCTTCTTCATGTTACTTATCGCCAGAACTTCTATGCATACAATCTTTGTTTTATACCAATTCTGTTTCTTCTAATTTTAGTATAATGTTCATAAACAATATGGGTGCGCCGTTGGTTATACCTGCAAACGCCATTACTGTGTATTTGCCATATTCCAGTCCCTCTTCTGGATATTCTTATATAGGGGGCTGCCTGCCTTCTTCCATACCAAACGGCGGTTATGCAATATGCACTGCACATATAAGTAAGTCTTTTCTTGTGGGTTCACAGATTAATCTTTACTTCAATCTCAGATATTCTGTATGTACCGGCAGCTTATGTCAAAATCTTAATTCTACTGGAACCTCTTCAGGTATTGCTTTTTATTCCAAGTCTATATTCAGTAATCTTACTTTGCTCACAAGCCCAACCTCTAGCAATATAGTCATCAATGGGGTCTCTTATCCAAATAAAGCTGTAGTGCCTGTAATAAATAACATGAGATATGAAATATATGGTCAGCCAGTCCCTACTTATTATACATTTAATAGTTGGGTTCCATCTAATGTTTTTGTAGGAAACACTTTGCAACAATATACTACTATATACCTTACACAAAACGGGACTATAGAAGCGAAATTTACACCTTGACACTGATTGCGCAAATCCCAATTCCATTTAGTTTATCAAATGTGGCGTAAAACCCACTCCCTTCAAGAGGTGGGATATAAAGCCTCCGTGGCTTTGTAGTTTAATTACCAATAAAACTACAGATTAAGGAATAAAACTACAAAGTCCATCTGCTCGCAAGATTTAAAAACCTTTTTTGTTAAATATACTATATTTGCGTGTTCTTTATGGCAAAAAAAGAATTAGAAAATAAACTGATAGCTGCCATTAGAGTAAGGGGTAGAGTTAATGTTAGGGAGAGCATAACTAACACCCTGAATAGGCTCAATCTCAAAAGGGTGAATAACCTTTCACTTATAAAAGGCAGTAAGTCCAACATAGGCATGCTTCAGAAATGCAATGATTACATAACATATGGTGAAATAAGCAAAGAGCTTCTTAGCAAGGTATTGGAAAAGAAAGGTATGAAAATTGAAGGTGCTTCCTTAGATTCTCTTATTAACTGCGCAAAGAGTCCAAAGGAGCTGAACATCAAAATGCCGATAAAAATGAGGCCTCCAAAGCATGGATATGAGGGTATAAAAAAAGGATTTTCTGTTGGTGGCGCCCTAGGTTATAGAGGAGAAAAAATAAACGATCTTGTGAAAAGGATGATTTAATGGTAATAAGACATGAAAAGAGAAACAGAAAATATCATGGGACAAGAAGCTGGGGTGCTGGAAACATAAAAAATAACAGAGGCGCTGGCGATAGAGGTGGAGTTGGTAAAGGGGGTAAAAAACACAAGTTCACATATATTGTTAAATTTGAAAAAGAGACTATTCATAAGAAAGGTTTTGTCCCTTGGAACAGAGAAAAGCTGCTGTGGATAAATCTTGACAAAATAAGTAAGCTTGCCAGTAAGATTGGCGGTGAGAAGCCTACTGTTGAATTGAAAGGATATAAGGTTCTTAGTGATGGAAATCTTGAAAAACCCGTTATAGTAAAAGCCGAAGCATTTTCTAAAAAAGCTCAAGAAAAGATAAAAAGCGCAGGGGGGGAAGCTTTGTCTTTTACAACTAAAGAATGATTTTAATAATTTTATCCAAAAGCGAATACTGAGCAGGTTTTATGGAACGTTTAAAGATTGCTTATTATACAGATACTTATCTTCCAGCTGTTGATGGGGTAGTAACCTCTTTGCTTAATTTTAAAAAAGAGCTCGAGAAAAGGGGCCACGAAGTATATATAGTGGCTAGCGGCGATGTTGCTTCTAAAAGAAAATATTCCAACAAGCACACTATCATAATGCCTGGCTTCAGTTTTAAGCCTTATCCACAATACAAGCTTGCTTTCTTTCCATATCATACTGCGTTAATGGTGCAAAAAGAAAATTTGGACATTTTGCATGCCCAAACACCTTTCTTTATGGGTTTCACGGCTCTTTCAATAGCAAGAGTTTTGAAAAAGCCTGTAATTGGCTCTTTTCATACATTCATAAACAATAGAAAAATTCTCGAGGAATATTATCCAAAGAATAAATTTCTTAAGAAATTTACAAGTAAATACCTCTGGATGTACACAAAATTCTTTTACAGGAGATGCGATAGAACAATTGTTCCAACAAAAACAGTAAAAGAAATATTAAAAAGAGAGTCAATACATAACATAGAAATCGTGCCCAATAGTGTAGATATGGAGAGGTTCAACCCGAAGGTAAACGGCGAGATAATCAGGGAGAAACTAAACTTAAAAAAGCATGTTGTGCTGTACGTGGGAAGGATAAGCAAGGAAAAGAGGATCGAGGTTATGCTTAAGGCTGCAAAGTTATTTGCAAATAAAAGAGATGACATCTCTTATCTAATAGTGGGGCAAGGTCCTGCATTAGATTATTATAAAGACATGGTAAGGCGTCTTGGCCTTTCAAGTAGGGTCGTCTTCACTGGATTCGTGCCAGATTTTCTATTGCCAAAATACTATGCTGCTTCTGATATGCTTTGTATGCCATCTACTTTTGAAACACAGGGTATTGTATCTATAGAAGCAATGGCTTGCGGCAAGCCTGTCGTCGGAGCCGGTGCGCTTGCTCTTAACGAACTAATCAAAAATGGCGAAAACGGCGAAAAGTTTAAAGCAGGGGATTACTTTGAGTGTGCTAAAAAAATAGAAAAGGTTTTAAACAGTTCTGACATATATAAAAGAAATACTATTGCGATTGCTAAGGAATTTTCAGTTTCTAAAGCAACAGATAGGTTGTTAGACATTTATTATCAAATATTGGAAAAGGCGATTTACTGAAAGCAGAAAACAAAGGAGTAGCAAGTGAAGCTGAGGGGATAAAAAGCCCAGCTCAAGCTGTTGAAAGCACCATGAAAGACGTCGAGATAGAGAAGGAACAGGGTACAGAAGCAAGTGGTGAAGGTGCGCAGAAAGAACAGAGCGTAGCCAAGGAAGAAGAGATAAAGGACCCTAGACTTAAGGAAATAAAAGAAAACATAGACAAAGAGAAGAAGCAGAGATTTGAAATAATAGACAAGCTCAAGATGCTTAGAAAGAAAGTAGGGTTCAAGAAAGCTGAGCAGTCTGCAATATCAAAGCTTCTGGAAGGTAGCAACGAGCAGGAAAAAAAGATAGGCTATTTGTTTAGGCTCAAGGAAAAGCTTGAATTTAAGATATCGACAGGTGCGTTTACTCTGGATGCCGAAAAAGATCTAATAAGGAAGATAAACGAGGTAAACGAAGAGCTTGACAGCGCATTAAAAAAGAAAAGACTTAGGAAGAGAATCGAACTTCTAGGCGGAGACATAGAAGCACTGAACAAAGAAATAGAGGAAAAAGAAAAACTCGTCAAAGAATCCGAAAAGAAGCTAGATGCTCTTTATGATGAATTGAGAGGTATTCTTGGAAGAAGGAGACCAAGACAGGCAAGAGAGAAAAGAAATTCTCCAAAAGAGCAGAAGATAAGCCTTGCGGATATTGCAATAATAAAGGAGAAAAAAGTAAAAGGAGAAAATGGCGAAAATAAAAAAGTCCCAGATAATAATCCAGATAATAATAGCGAAGACGAAGAGATAGTAAACTAATGAATTACGGTGTTTGTTTGAAATTAAAATTTTTCGGTGCTGCGCACGAAGTAGGGCGCAGCTGCATAATGTTAGAGAGTAAAGATTCTAAAATCCTTCTTGATTGTGGGGTTAAGCTCGGTGAAAAAGAGGAATATCCTCTGATAAGCGACAACGAGCTAAAAAGTATAGATGCAATAATAATAACACATGCCCACCTTGACCATATAGGCTATCTGCCGCATGTTTTTTCTACAGGGTGGAGTGGTTCTATATATTCAACGAAGCCCACTTTTGAACTATCCACCGTGCTTATAAGCGATTATATAAGAATATCAAATCCTGCAAATATTACAAAAGCAGGGTTGGCGAAGATGCAAAAGAGCTTTAAGCTTGTGGACTATCACAAGGAGTTTAAGGTAAAGGATTTCTCAATAAGACTGATCCCTGCAGGCCATATCTTGGGCAGCGCAGCTGTAGATATATCTGCCGAAGGCAAGAAAATCCTATATACTGGTGATATAAATTTGAGAAAGAGCAGATTGCTTGATGCTGCGCATGTGGAACGGCTCCATAGTGATGTTTTAATAACAGAGAGCACTTATGGCGGTGATAAAGACATCTTCCCACCAGAAAGAGAGCTTTTAGGGAAAATGCTAAAAAGCATATCAGAAACAATACTTAAAGGGGGCAAAGTAATAATACCAAGTTTTGCAGTAGGAAGAGCCCAAGAAATCCTTTTCATACTTGATGATCACATAAGGTCTGGGCTTCTCCCGGCGGTGCCTATTTATGTAGATGGCATGATAAACAAGGCAATGCGCATACACAGACATAATGTTATATTCTGCAGAGATGAACTCCAGAAGCGCATACTTATGAGCGAGGATGATCCTTTCAAGAGCAAAAATTTTAACATAATAGATACAAGGAAAAGCAGGAGCATAGTAATACGTGACGAAGGCGCAGGTATAATAGTCACTACGAGTGGCATGATGACTGGCGGTCCTGTAATGAAATATGTGGAGAGACTTGCAGGAAACGAGCTAAACAAGCTTATATTGGTTGGTTATCAGGCAGAGGATACTCCTGGAAGGATGCTTGCTGACGGTGCAAAGGAATTAAATATAAACGGAAAGAAAGTTGAAATAAAAATGTCTGTTGAACTTTATCATATATCTGCGCATGCTGACAGAATTCAACTGCAAAAAATGGTTAGTGGGCTAGAAGGACTTAAGAAAATTTTCATAATCCACGGCGAAGTTAGAAAAAGTACAGAACTAGCCAATTATCTTTCAAACAAATACGAGGTCCATCTGCCAAATCTAGGGGAAGAATTTGTGATATAAGATCCCTCAGCGATTTGGATCGCGGGCTTTCTACCAAGCATCTTGTAAAAACGGAGAAAAACAAATAATGATTTGTACAAGACAGATGGCAAAAGTTGATCAATTTTTATTTGACGTCGTTAATCAGTCAAATACACTGTATGACATAATTTTTTGTCATATGGGTAGATTTTTATATATTTGTCTATATAATATTCTAGACTTATTTTCCCGTGTGTACTGCACTTTGCAGGAGGGATTGCTATGTTAGAAGATAAATTTGAAGAATTTGCAAAGTTCGTGAGCGATGAAAAAGGAAAAAGAAAGTTCAAGCAAAGCGTAGAGCTTGCCATAAATTTCAAAGGTATTGATTTTTCTAAGCAGGATAACAAGCTCAATGTGGAAGTTATGCTTCCGTACGGAAAGGGAAAAGTGGGAAAGGCAGCTATATTCACAAATGACAGAAATTTGGTTTCAAAAGCAAAAGACATGGGTGTTGAGGTAATAGATGGCAACCAAATAAATACAATAACTAGCGATAAGGTCAAGATGAATTCTCTGCTAAATTATGACTTGCTTGCCCAGCCAAGCCTCATGCCTGAAATAGCTAAAAAACTAGGACAGTTTCTAGGCCCTAGGAACAAAATGCCTAAACCTGTTTTTACTGCCGATGAGCTTGAAAAGTTTGTCTCTGGCATATCAAAAAGAATAAATATAAAGAGCAAAGGTAGATTTTTACCGACAGTGCATTGCGTTGTAGGGAGTGAAGATATGAAGGCAGAAGAGCTTTACGAAAACATAAAAGAGGTTGTTAATGTAATATCAAAAAAAGTAAGTGCAAATCACCTCAGATCTGTTTATGTCAAGCTCAGTATGAGCAAGCCTCTAAAACTGTTGTAAAGTGATTATCATGTCCATGCTGAAAAAAGAAAAGATTGAATTTGTGAAGGAATTAAAAGAGGAAATTAAAAAATACAAGACTGTTGGAGTAATGCCAATAGATGCACTTCCAGACAGGCTCTTGCAAAAGATAAGGAACACAGAAAGAGAAAACACCAAGATTGTTTTTGCAAGAAAAACACTATTGCTCAAAGCACTTGAGGGCAATAGCGAAATTTCAAAACTTTCAGAATTTGTAACTAAAAACAGCGTTATAATACTGTCTAATAAAGATCCTATGGCGCTATATAATAGCATAAGCTCCAATAAGCTTAAGCTTGCAGCAAAGCCTAATCAAATAGCAAATAATGATATAGTGATAGAAGCGGGTGAAACAAGCATTCCACCTGGACAAGGTGTTACTGATCTTAAAACAGCAGGTATAGACGTCCAAATACAGAAAGGCAAAGTCGTAATATCAAAATCCAAAGTGCTTGTGCAAAAGGGTGTAAAGATCCCTGTTGCAGTTTCAAAAGCCTTGAAGATGCTTGATATAATGCCATTTGAAGCGGTGCCAAAGCTAAGTTGTGCAGTATATGAGAATCTTTTCTTTTCAAACGAGGTTCTCAACATAAACACAGAATCTGTCAAAGCAGATTTAAGCATGGCATTCTTGCAAGCTTATAATATAACATTAGAAACCGGTTATGTTACTGAATACAATGTTGATGTGCTTTTGAGAAAGGCATATCTCTCTGCAATTGGTCTCGGTATTGCAGCTAACATATACGAGCCTGGAGTTGTTGAAACCTTAATAGCAAAAGCAATTGCCGAGGCAATAAATATAAAATTACAAGGTAATATTGAATAATCGAGGTGAAAGAAATGGAATATATCTACGCTGCACTTTTGCTTGATGCAGCAGGAAAGGAAGTAAATGAAAAAAATCTGCTTGGAATTATAACGGCCGCTGGCTTGACGCCGGACGAAGCAAGGGCAAAAGCAGTAGTAACTTCACTTAAAGGTGTTAATATAAAAGAAGTAATAAAGAATGCCCAAAACGTGCAAGTATCTCCACAAGGTGTTGCACCAACAGCAAAAGAGGCAAAGAAAGAAGAGAAGAAAGAAGAAGAAAAGAAAAGCGAGGAAGATTCAGCGAGTGGACTTGCGGGCTTGTTTGGTTGACGATGGCTACACCTAATGCAGAAGAGGTTGCATCTTATGCAATCTCTTTTGGCCTGCAGAAAGGCTTCGAATATGTAGAAGCATATGTGGAAGAAAATAATAGCATAGTTTATTCTATAGAGCAGGGCAAGCCTGGTGGTGCAGGCGTTGCAAAAATCTCCGGCATACGCGTGAGAGTAATAGTAGATGGCAGCCTATATACTTTTTCTACAAATGATATAAATAAAAAAGCCATAGAAAGAGCGTTTGCTTTTAAAAAATTCTATGGTAATATCACAAAGCTTTCGGCCGAGAAGACTGAACATGCGATGTATAAAGCGAAGGAGAAAATAAAAATTGAAGATTCATATCAAAATTTCTTTTCTGATCTTTCTGAAATAGACAGAAGGCTTGCCGATAAGAAAGTGAAATATAGATCTATATATGGTGGCATGGGTAGAAGCTTGTCCTATCTTTTAAATTCAGACGGTACAGAAATAAGGAGCAATATACCTTTCATAAGTTCTTTCATGAGCTTTATCGTGGGTGACAACGAAAAAAGTAGACAAAGGCTTGTTGAAATTGGGTCTACTGGCGGTTATGAACTTTTTGATTTTGATAAGACTATTTCAAGGATTGATGGAGAAGTAAGTGCAATGAACAACGTGCTAAGCAAAGGTATAAATCTAAGTAAAGGCGAGCTTTCAAAAATAAAAAACATCGTGGTTTCCCCAGAAATTGTTGGAATTGCAGCACATGAAAGCGTTGGCCATCCAAGTGAGGCTGACCGAGTTTTTGGCAGGGAAGCTGCGCAGGCGGGCACGAGTTATATAACTAACAATTTTAACATGAAAATAGGAAGCGAAAAAGTAACCATAATAGACGACCCTACTATATCAAATTCATATGGATTCTTTTTGTATGACGATGAAGGAGTAAAAGCCCGGAAGAAAGTGCTTGTAGATAAAGGGATGCAAAATGAACTTCTTTTAAACAGAGAGTATGCATATTCTCTAAATACCAAAAGCAATGCTTCTGCAAGAAGCGATTCATTTTCAAACGAGCCTATAATAAGAATGTCAAATACTTATCTGGAAAAAGGAGATTCAAATCTGGAAGAACTTATAAGCGAGGCAAAGAATGGCATTTATATAAAGAACTTCACAGAGTGGAACATAGATGACACGAGGAGCTTTGCAAGGTATCAAGGTAATGAAGCATATCTAATAAAAAACGGCAGGCTTGACCAGCCTATTAAAAATTTCATGCTTGATATAAGCTCAACCGATTTTTGGGGTTCAATAGATCTGGTTGGCGACGAATTTGAGCTATTTCCTGGCGATTGCGGAAAGGGAGAACCCATGCAGGGCGTGCCTGTAACAATGGGTGGAGCTTCCGCATTACTTAGATTGAGGTAATGGGATGTTGGCTAGTGAGATATTAAAAAAAGTACTGGAAAACAAATTTGACGAGGCAGTTGTCTCTACATACGATTCTAATTCAATCTATGTAAAGATTGCAAACCATAAGGTCGATTCAGTAGTGGAAGAGAATGGCAGCGGTGGGGGTATATATGTTACAAAAGATAAGCGAATTGCTTTTACTAATATAATGAGCCTAGATGAAAAAGGTGTCCAGATAGGTATAGAAAATCTAAAAACAGCCCTTGCCCACAGTATGCCAAAAGAAGACTATTTTGGCATAGCCGAAGGAGGTTATGAATACAAATCAAAAAGCACCTACGATACCAGAATTGCAGATATAGGTCCTGATCAAGCAGCTTCTCTTGCTAACGATTTTATAAGTAAGGTAAATGCTTCTGATATTGCAGGTACTCTTTATCTGTCTAAAGCGGAATTGGGGTTAGCCACGAGTAATGGTGTTGATGTAAGCACCAAAAGCACAGCAGGAAGGCTTTCACTGAGGATTTTTGCTAAAAATTTATCATTCCAAGATTCTGTGGCAAGCAGAAAGCTTAGTGGAATAAGTCTTAAAAGCATAACTGACAGCGCAAAGATTCTTGAATATGCAAATAAAACTTCAAAGATAAAGCCAGGTTCTTATGATATTATATATTCCAGAGCTCCTGCTGGTTCTTTGCTTTCTACGGTAAATTCCATGGCATGTATCGGAGAGGTTGAGTCTGGCGGTTTTTTAACAGGCAAGCTTGGCAATTTTGTAGCTGATAAGGGGCTTAGCTTATATGATGATGGTATATCTGCAGACGGGGTGCAATCCTCTCCATTTGATGATGAAGGCTATCCTACTCAAAAAACCAAATTTATAGATAATGGCAAGCTTGTTTCTTATTTGCATAATTATTCCACAGCAAGAAAATATAATGTGAAAAGCACTGGAAATGCTGGGCTTGTTGAGCCTGAATCCAATACCCTAGTTGTGGATCATAAAAAGAAGCAGAATTTGGATAAACTTATAGAGGGTATAGACAAGGGATTGCTCGTGAGCAATGTCTGGTATACTAGGTTTAGCAATTACCTCACTGGTGATTTTTCTACAATGCCAAAGGACATTACCCTTTATATAGAAAATGGAAATCCTGTTTTTGCAGTAAGGCAGATAAATATAAGTTCTGGCGTAGGTATAAGAATAAATGATAATATGCTAAGGATGCTTAAAAACATAACAAAAGTGGGGAATGACCTAGCTCAATCCACATCTTGGGATTCGGAAGATGAATATTATTTTACACCAAGTATTATTGTAAATAAAGTAAAAGTTTCAACAGCTTAATTTTTATAATTAATCAAATATTTGATAAATAAAAATAATGTGATTTAATGAAAGTTTTTGTAGATAAGACAAGATGTACTGGCTGTTCCCATTGCAAAGACGTTTGCCCTGTGGGTGTATATGTAATGAAAAGCAGGAGTGCGAAAGATGTCAATAGCGATGCAACCCCAGCCGAACAGCAATGGCATGGCAAGGTAAATGACGAGGTTTACAACAAATGGAAAGATGTCAAGGATGGTCACAACCATTTTGCCGAAAATTATGAGAATGGCAGCGGAGGAATATCTGTTGCAGTAAATGGCGATGCCTGCATACTCTGCCAAGCATGCCTTATAGGATGCGAAGGAGAGTGTATAACAATATACGACGACAACGGGTCTGAGTACCATTCAATGTTGTGACATCTATCCCGCGATTTGGATCGCGGGCTTTCTACCAAGCATGCAATTTTTATTTTCAGCTTTTTTTGACGATATCCTTATTCTGCTGATAACCGCTAATAAATATTTCTGAGGAGAATTTGAACCTTGAAACACTGTGCAATATAACTCGTCCATTTCCTGAAAATTTCGCAAGGAAGAGGCCAACACCTCCGAACATTGCAGTCCTTATATTGTCTACAAATCCAATTTTATACTCTAACGTTGCGTCAAATCCTGCTATATGACCTGGATCTACCTCTAAGCCTCTGGTTCCATCAAGTTTGTATTCTATAAGGTCGCCTACCGTATGTATAAATACCATACCTGGTCCTTCAAATTTTTGCAGTATAAGTCCAGCTCCGCCAAAGAATGCCGCACCTAAGCTTACTGTCTGTATTGTAAATTTCACAGAATCCTGTGCCGCGAGAAAAGCGTAGTGCTCTGCTATAAATGCCTCTCCTTCACCTAGCTCTATAGCTTTTATTTTTCCTGGCATAACTCCAGAGAGAGAAACAATTCCTGATAGGGTTTTTGGCGTGAATTCTGTAAGCATGGCTGTTGCTCCAGTAATTTTCCTTTCAACCGCGCCTATAACCCCGCCTACGAGCCTGGGCATCATTATGACATTTTCGCTTTTGCTTACAAGTTTCCCTGAATCTCCATAAATTTTCTCACCAGATGCAAGCTCGACGTCTAGCGTCTGCATCGAGCCTCCTATTATATTATATTTCATCTAAACACCTTACAAAGTATCAATAATCCTGTTTAACTCTTCGCCATCTACATTAAGTCTATGTTGCGTCATTATTCTATTCTTGAGCTTATCCTTGTCTTTTTTCTCCCCTTTGGCCTCTTCTTCTACAATTTTTCTAAGCTTTTCGCCACTCACGCGCACAAGCCCTTTGCTATAAATTATTTCATCCACTTCTTTGCAATTTTTTGGTAAAGCCTTTAATATGGGTTCAAATGCCTGTTTTGTTATCATACCCTTCGCATACCTGTCAAACATGCACACAAGTGTTTCGTTATCAATAACATCTACATTTATATTCTGCCTTTTGAGTTCTTTCATTTTTTCCACAAGTGTTGCTGCTATAACTTGGAAATGTGCTTTTACTTGCCCGGCTATATAAAAATAATCTTGGAGCTTTATGGATTTTAGAAGCTGCTCAGTTATCTGCTCGTTGCCTATCTCTTTCAGTAGTCTCTTTTTTATTGCTTCTATATCTGGTGTTTTACTCTTCAGCCTTTCATATCTAGCGTAATCTGCCATAATCGGCTTCACATCTGTTTCTGGATACATTCTAGAGCCACCAGGAAGGAGCCTCATAAATTTCGTTTTATTTTTCTTTATGTCTATGCTTCTGCTTTCCTTTGGAACTCCCTTTATTGCATACTCCGCCCGGTACAAAGCAAGTTCCATTGCCTTCTTTGCCGTCTCCTCATCCGCAGCAACAAGTATAAAGGCATCTTCTTCACTTAATTCAAGTAATTCGGAGAGTTTCTTTATTTCTTGCTGTGTGAATCCGTATGCGTTCAAATCTTCATCGCTGTGAATAAGCCCACCAACTCCAGCTATTTTTGCATAACTACTAATCTCGCTTCCAAGCCTGGTGTCTGGATTTATCTCCTTGCCTATGATCCCTTTAAAGCCCACAAGCTTTGCTGCAAGCACAGCCCCTTTTGGATATTTTTCTTTTATTATTTTCACATTTGTCTCATTGAAAAGCTCTGTTACATTTACTATACTATCTACATGCGCCCCTCTTTTCTGTAATACTTTGCTTATTTCTATTAAGTTTATCTGTCTTTCTATTTCGCTGTCTATTATTTTATCCATCTGGTCAAGATCTTGGAAACCTTTTATTTCTACCCTTGCCCCGCCTTTTATAGAAACGTTCACATCCTGTCTTATCGTTCCTATGCCCCGCTGTACCTTACCTGTCAGCCTTAAAAGCATACCTATTCTTGTTGCAACTTCTTTTGCCTCATCCGGATTTTCTATTTCTGGGGAGGTGTCAATTTCTACCAGTGGAATGCCTAGCCTGTCTGTATTATATATTATAAAATTGTCCCCATTTTCTTCAATGCCGCTCGATTCTTCCTCAAGAAAAATAGTGGGTATATTAATCCTCTTTTTACCTAAGCTTAAAAAACCACCATATCCAAAAAGCATTGTTCTCTGAAATGCGCTTGGGTCGCTGCCGTCAATTACTTCCTTTCTCATTACTTCTATTTCATCTGGTAGTTCTGCGCCAAATGTCGCTGCTATGAGATAAGCAGCTTCAAGCGCTTCATTATTAATTTCATGCGGGGGCTCTTCATCTATATCAACAAGGCAAGCTGTTTTGTCATATATATTATATATAAACTTCCTTTTCTTCATGCTTTCAAGTTCTGTTGCCTTATCTTTTTTGCCAAGCTCTCCAGAAACTGCCCTTTGTATCCTTTCTATTTTAGTTTGAAGCTTTTCTCCTGATTGGTCTGCTGCGCATGGACAAAAAAGTTTTTCTTTAGTAAGCAAACGCTGGTGTACTTCTAATCCGCACTTAAATCCAAGCTCTATATAATAATTCCCTTCATATCTCATACGAACCAATCCACTTCGCTCTTTATTGTTATCTCGCCAGCGATATTTTTATTCAAAAGCTTCTCCGCTTCTTCTTTTTTATAGTTCCCAAGTAAGAATCCTAGTTTGACATATGCGACTTCTGGAAGCATGTCTTCGCAATATATAATTCCTGCGTTTCTAAGAAGTCTAAGGTTTCTATAAACATTTTCATTTACTCTTCCATAAAGGCACTGCGAGGTCATACCTATTATAGCGCCTCCATCGACAGCCTTTTTCACATTTTCAAGCCAGGAATATTCTTTATTGGCTGTAGAAACTGGCGTATGGCCCAAACCTGTTCCCTCTATAATAATACCTTTATATCCTTTTGAAATATAATAGTCCAATATTTCTGGATCTGAATTTGGATAAGCCTTTACTAATGCCACTTTCGGTTCGAATCCAGTAATAAGCTTCAATTCGCTTTTTTCATTCTTTACTTCATTATATTTGCTTAAATACTCTATCTCACCCGTATTATAACTTACTCTACCAATGGGTTTGTTATTTATTGGCTTAAATGCATCACGCCTTGAAGTGTGCATCTTCCTTGTCTTTGTGCCCCTTATCAGAGAACAATATATATCAGAAGAGTTTTCGTGCATGCATATTGCCACTTCCGCCATTTTGCCTTTTGCGGCTGCATGCATGGAACAAATAAGATTCATAAACGCGTCGCTCGAGCCCCTATCGCTGCTTCTTTGCGATCCTGTAATCACTACTGGTGCATTCAGGCCATTAAGCATGAAACTCAGTGCTGTTGATGTATAATGCATTGTATCTGTGCCATGTGTAATTACAACTCTCTTACCTTTATTCAAAGCATCAGCCGCTGCTCTTGCTATCTTTTGCCATTCCTTGTACGTCATGTCTTCGCTGGCTATGCTCATTAAATTATTTACTTCTATGTTTGCTATATTTTCAAGTTCAGGAATTTCTCCAAGCAAGTCCTCTGGCTTGGTAAGCATATAAACCCCGCCGCTTTCATAGTCTACTTTGCTGCCTATCGTGCCTCCTGTATAAATTAATTCTACATCTGGAAGATCCTCGCTTTTGTTACGCGGCAAAAGCTTTGCTTTTTGTTGTTTTTCTTCTTTACTTCTCTCTCTTATCTTTTTTATTTCAAAATTTTTATCAACCTTTACTCCAACATTATATCCATTATCCATCTTTATTATTATAATATCACTACTGCTGAATTCTGGCTTTGGCATAAGCACTCCTTCAAACTTTCCCTTCTGTGTGTTTATTTCTACCTTGTCCCCTACCAAAATTTTGTTTCTTTTAAAGAGTTTATCAAGTTCATTTGAATACATATATAAAAATTGGACAAAGAGATTTAAATAACAATATGAATGCGAAATTCATTATAGAATCTGCCGCCCTCTTACAAATGAATTCTGTCTTTCTGCTATGCTTTTTGTAAAATTCTCCTGAAAATTGATTAAAAATAATAATCTATTATAAGACATGTGAAAACATACAGAAACAAAAATAAACGTGGGGATTTTTTATTTGCATATCTCTATACTTTTGTTCCTATAAAACATGCTGCGGAGCTGTCGATAATCTTTACATTTGTAAATATACCCACATCAAGATCTTTTCCAAATATTGCTACTTCATTATAAAAATCGTCTCTTCCAGCAAAAGATTTTTCATTACTTTCTGTTATAAGAATTTTCCTTACCTCTCCGATATGCTTTTTTCTTTCATTAAATTCAAGTTCTCTCACTATTTTCGAAAGTCTTATACTCCTATCTTTAATGATTTTTCCAGGAAGCTGCTCAAGCTTACTTGCTGGCGCATGTGGTCTCGCTCCAAATTTTGATATATTTACTACTTCCGGCTTAATATCTTTTATAAGCTCCATAGTCATTTCAAAATCTTTTTCACTTTCTGTTGGATAGCCAACTATTATATCTGTTGCTATGCTTGCATGTATCTTGTCTTTTATCTCTTTCACATAATCTATAAATTCCTCTACGCTGTAATGCCTATTCATATCTCTTAAAACTTTATCGCTTCCAGATTGCACTGGAAGGTGGAAAAATTTGTAAACTTTTTCGCTTCTATATTCTTCTATCAGCTCATCAAAGTATCTATGAAGATGCTCTGGATTTAACATACCGATCCTTATTTTAAAATCGCCTTCAATTTCCTTGGTCTTCTTTATCAATTCTGCTATGTTTGTCTTTCTATCGATGCCGTATGATCCTGTATCTTGTGAAGTCAGTTCTATTTCTTTGGCTCCGTTATATACGGCATTACTTACAGCCTTCAATATTGTCTCTTCAGGAAAGCTGTTCAATGGGCCTCGTGCAAATCTTGTCTCACAAAAGGTGCAATTGCTTAGACAGCCCTCACTTATAGGTATTCTTGCGATTACTCCTTTATTGTCAATCCCATATTTGAGTTTGTCATCCTTTTTATATAAATCAAAGAAAACTTTTTCATCCTTGGAAATTAAATTAATGGCATCAGCTACTTCATGTATGTTGCTTGTTGTAATAATGCTAGCTTCTGGCACTACTTTTTTTATTTTTTCCTCGCTTGCTGTGGCGAGGCAACCTGCAACTATTAACCTTTTACCGAGTTTTTTTAATTTTCCAAGCCTGTACAATATTTTATTTTCTGTGGGTGTTTTTACCGTGCAGGTATTTACTATCAGATAGTCTCCTTTTCCTTTATAAGTGGTGTACTCCACAATATGGCCACTTTCTTCAAGTATTTTGCCCATAATTCTGCTGTCTGCCTGATTAAGCGTGCAACCATAGGTTTCAATTACAATTTTAGCCATACTAATCAACTTTTTATATCTTATCTTGCATAACTATATATTTATTTTATCAAAATCAATCTATAGTGATTTCATGATTTGTGAAAGATGTAAAGCAGAAATATATAAGTATAGTACATGCAAGTATTGCCACAGAAAAGTTTGCAATAATTGTGTAAAGAGTTCAAAAAGGGTTAACAAAACTACAAGGTTAGTGATCTGCAAGGATTGCTGGACAAATATGCAAAGCAGGAAGGCTTTTAAAAGTGCAACTGCCACCAATTATTAGCTCTTTTTATCTATTGTAGACCTTTCTTTATAGGCACTTAATAGTTGGAACGGACCTTTTAGGTCGTGAGGAATCAATGAGTTTATCCTTTGAAAGGTGTTAATTCTATTTCAACTGTGTCGTCAAGTATATCAAACTTTTTCGCGCCTTCTCCCACACCTTCATTTATGCTTTTTGCATTAGTCTCTTTTGAAAGCTCTTTCGTTTTTTCCTTTATTATTCTTCCAACTTCTCCAGTGGCTGCAAATCTTATATTTATCTTATCTATTTTTTTGAGCTTGAGCTCCTTCCTCATAAGCTGTATACGTCTCACGAGCTCCCTATACATTGCTTCATCAAATAGTGCTTTGTTCATTTCTGGATTTACTTGTGCTACGCCATATTCAAATATGGCAGTATCTCCTGATATATTTTTCTCCACAACTGAGAAATGCTCTGGTTTTATATTAAATAAGCCTTTTTCTGTATGAAGCTCATAATAACCATTTTTTGCTATGCTTCTCTCTAATTCTTCTGCATTTGAGCCAATAAGCGCATCTGCAACTATTTTTGCATTTTCCCTAAATTCTGGACCTAATTTTTGATAAATGGGCCTTATCTCTTTTTCAACATTATTTATCTCTTTCAATTCAAGCTTTTTTATGTTTGCGTAGTCCTCAATCACGTTTGAGAGTCTTTCAAGTGCTTTAAGTGCCTTATTACTTTTAACCTCAAGTATTGCGCTACTTAGTGGCCATCTCAATTTAATTTTTGCCTTTTCTCTGCTGTTCAGTATTGCGGTGGTTGCATCAATTGCTATTTTGAAAGATTCCTCTAGATCATTGTTAATATATTTTTCCTTGGCTTTTGGCCATTTTTCAAAGAATATGCTTTCATTATTAGCAAAATTATCTAAATAAAGTTTCTCTGCCGTGAATGGTATTATAGGCGAAAAAAGAAGTAATAAATTATAAAATACATAATTTATGGTATTTAAGGTAGCATGTGCTGTTTTCCTATTGCCATATATTATCTTCTTTTTTGCTATTTTCAAGTAAAATCTGCTGAAATCATTCAATAAAAATTCTTTCAATGCCATATTTGCTATGTGTACATTATAATCTGTAAGCGCCTTTTCTACCTCTTTTATCAAATTATTCAAGCGCGAAGAGATCCAAGCATTTATCTCTTCATCCGTGTCAGGTTTGAGCTTGGCATCTGTATATCCAAGTGCTTCTGAATATTCTTTCATAAGGTTTGATATGTTGTGAAGCACCATTATGAGCTTTTCAGATTCTTTAATCTCTTCCTTCTTAAACATCAAATTTAACCATTGAGTGTGGCTCGATACCCACAGCCTGAATGCGTCTGCTGTAGTATATTTGAACAATTCCCCTGGCGGCACATAATTGCCAAGGTGCTTGTGCATCTCTCTTCCGTCTTCTGCAAGAAGCATGCCGTCAGCAACAACCTCCTTGTATGGAGATTTTCCATAAAGTATAACACCTATTCTCAGCATGCTTGAAAACCATCCTCTCATCTGGTCTATTCCTTCTATTATCAGATCAACAGGGTAAAGTCTTTCAAATTCTTCTTTGCTAAGGCTTGCTTCAAAAGCTATGCTAGAATCAAACCAAACATCAAATACATCCTTTACTCTATGCATCTCTCCTCCACACTTTTCGCATTTGAGTACAACGCCATCTATATATGGTCTATGTAGGTTTGAAAGGCCTTTGACATATTCTTTGTCAGTTGCCTTACTCTCTAACTCACTTAGTGACCCTATTACCTCCATATTTCCGCATTTTTCACACCTCCATATTGGTATCGGTATCCCCCAAAACCTTTGCCTAGAAATAACCCAATCTGGTGTGTTACGGAGTACAACAGCCTCCCATTCTTGTGCTTCTTTGGGATGCCAAATTATTTTCTCGTTTGCATTAACAAGCTTTTTCTTTATTTTTTGTATGTTAATAAACCACTGTTCAGTGGCTAAATATATTAACTTGCTTCCACATCTCCAGCAATGCGGATAACTATGTGTAATCTCCCCCTGATTCAACAATGCACCCACAGTTTTCAGATCCTCGAGTATTTTTTTATTTGCTTCGTCTGGGACTACTAACCCCTCATATACTCCGGCTTCTTTTGTATATTTTGCATGCATGTCGACTGGCGAAAATATAGGTATCTTTCTTTCTTTACCTAATTTGTAATCTTCCGCGCCATGCCCTGGTGCTATATGTACCAAACCTGTTCCTTCATCCATTGAAACCAAAGTATCTGAAAATATTACCTTGTGTTCCTTTCTAAATTTCTTTTGAATAGGGACCTTCTCTTCAAGCGGATTTATGTAATACAAACCTTCTAAATCGCTACCGTAAAATTCTGCTTCTACAATGGCGCTTTGATTCAATAAGTTTACTATCGTATCTAATCTCTTCTTAGCAAGTATGAATTTTTTATCTCCTATCTTGGCTTTTACATATAATTCTTTTGGATTCGCAGCTATAGAGATGTTTGCGGGCAATGTCCAGGGTGTTGTAGTCCAAACAAGGAGGTATGTATCATCAGCCTCTATTCTCGGCTTTGACGAATCTGTATTTATTTTAAAAGCAACCAATATTGATGGATCTATTTCATTACTATATTCAACTTCAAGAGAGCCTGGTGCTAATACAGTCTCACAGCTTGGGCAGTATGTTATAGGCTTCCCTTCATTGTAAAGCAAGCCCTTTTCACTTATCCTCTTAAAAATATTCCACGCCTTTTCTATGTACTGGTTTCTATATGGTTTGTATGCGTCTTTAAAATCAAGAGATACACCAAATTTTAAATAATCCTTATTCATTTTTTCTATGAGCGAGTCTACGTACTCTCTGCAAGCTGCTATAAATTTTTCTGTGCTTACTTTTGATTCTAGCTCTCTTTTAGATTTTATATTCATTGATTTCTCTACAGCATGTTCTGTCGGTAAGCCTTGTACATCATATCCTGCCCTATCATGCACATCATATCCTTTCATGCGTTTATATCTTATTATTATATCCTTTATGCCCTTGACCCATAGCTGGCCTGGGTGAAGCTCGCCACTCACATATGGCGGACCGTCGAGGAAATAGAATGGCCTGTTTCCCCTATTTTTAACTCTAACTTTGTCAAGTATGCCATGTTCTTCCCAGTATTTTAAAATATCCTCCTCATAACTGTCCATAAAATCATTAAGTATTTTATATCTAAATATTAAAGCTTTCTGTATAATAATTATATATATTTTGTGATATGATGAGGAGTGCAGATGCTGCAACATTGGTAAGAACCCTTCTTGTCTTTTTGATAGTATATATGGTTTTTATAAAATTATATCCTGTTTTTACAATACTTGTAATATTGCTTATGTATTTTCTAGATGGGTTTGATGGCTATCTGGCTGTAAGAAGTGCAAGCAAAGGCAGCATCGGTTTTATTGAATATGCGCGGGCTGCCATTTCAAAAAATGAAGAGGAAAAGGAAAAGATAGCACAATACAAGCGTATTTTAAGCAAGACTGCAAAGTTTGGCCCAAGAATCGATGTTGCTGGAGATAGGGTTATAGAATTCACATTTTGGATTACATTTGCTTATCTTAAGCTAATTCCTCTTTTCGTTGTTTTTATAGTGCTTTTCAGGCACTTTTTCGTTGACGCGCTAATGGCTTCAAAAGGAACTTCATCAAAATCAAAGACAAAATTCGCAAAAATAATCTATTCATCAAATATAAGCCGAGGCGGAATAAATATAATAAAATTCTTGGCATTTGTATATTTTGTATTGATATATGTGTCTAACTATCCTCTTTGGATAGGTTATATATTAATAGTAGTTCTTCTTGCATATATACTTTTAAGGGGCGCAGCAGAAGCGTATGAAGCCCTTGCATAAATATAAAATATTTATATTTACTCTGCCAAATAAATTCGCAATGATATAATGAACGTTCTCGATTTGTCATGGACAGAAAAATACAGGCCTTCAAAATTAAGCGATGTTATAGGCCAGAGCACAATCGTCGAAAGGCTTGAAGCTTTTGTGAAGAGAAAAAATTTCCCAAACATGATTTTTGCAGGTCCAGCGGGGGTTGGCAAGACAACCTGTGCCATTGCAATGGCTAAAGAACTTTATGGAGATAAACTGAGTGAAGCTTTTCTAGAACTCAATGCGAGCGATACAAGGGGAATTGATGTAATAAGAGGTAAGGTAAAAGAGTTTGCAAGAACGATACCTCTAGAAGGGGATTTAATAAAGATCGTTTTTTTGGACGAAGCTGATGCGCTCACTCCAGAAGCACAGCACGCCCTTAGGAGGACGATGGAAAAGTACTCCTCTACAACCCGATTCATATTGAGTGCAAACTATGCCAGCAAAATAATCGAGCCGATACAGAGCAGATGCGTGGTGCTCAGATTCAAGCAGCTTAATGCTGATGAGATGAAGAAATTTGCTGAAAGGCTGGCAAAAAATGAATCATTGGAAATTGATAGCAAGGCAACCGAGGCACTCCTCTATGTCAGCGAGGGGGATCTCAGAAAGCTTACCAACATACTCCAAAGCGCAGCAATGCTCGATAAGAAAATAACCGAGAAGAGCATATATGATATAGCAGCGCGAGCCAGACCAAAGGAGATTGTTTCTATGCTGAATTATGCTATAAGCGGTGATTTTGTAAAAGCAAGAGCTGAGCTTAATACGCTTATATTTGTATATGGGATGAGCGGCGAGGATGTATTGCTCCAGTGCTATAAAGAAGTGCCTGGCATGCAAATTGACGACAAAATGAAGTTGAAAATAATGAGCCTTATAGGGGAATGCAATTTTAGAATAGTTGAAGGTGCAAATGAAAGAATACAACTCGAATCAATGCTTGCTGGCATATCTCTATCCTCAAAATAACAACTTTCTTGCGAATGTAAGATATCCTGTATGCCAGAGCCCTGTATTTGTTGGCCTTGTCCCTTCTTTTCTTACCAAATAATCCCTGACAATCACTTCCACTGTATATATCTCCTTAAATTCATTTTTTTCAAGTTTTTGGGCATATAAATTAACTTGTTCCATATGTGGTAAAAAACTCACAACATATCCTCCTTCTTTGAGTGCCTTTTTCACATTTTTAAGTGCTTTTTCGGGATTTGGCATGTCTAATGTGACAATATCAACTTCTTTTTCATAAATTTTTTTAGTTATATCTGTGTTTCTGAACGTTATATTGCTCAATCCTAATGCTTGTGCATTTTTTTCTGCAATTTCTATAAATTCCTGCCTTATGTCATATGAGTATACCTCTTTTGCTATCCTTGCAAGCGTTATAGAAAGCCAGCCGCTGCCTGTGCCAGCATCTACACATACACTTTCCTTGCTTATTGATGTATATGCCAAAATTATCCCTATATCTTTCGGGAGCATAACCTGTGGGCCTCTCCTTAGCTTTCTGTAGATATGTGGATATATAAACAAATCACGCACCTTTTTTTGCTTTCTTTTGCCTTGCTGTCTTTTTAGCTTTTTCAGTCTTTTCTGCTTTTTCTACATTTTTATTCCAATCTTTTTTTGATGGGCACGTTGGTTCAAGGCACATCTCAAATACTCTTTTCCCTTTTCTAAATACTTTAACTATGGGTGTATGGCAATATTGGCACACTTTGTTTGTTGGTACTATCTTTGCCGCCTGTGGGAGTGGGTATGTCACACTGCATTCTGGCCATCTAGTACAGCCTACGAAATTTTTTCCTTTTTTGGATCTTTTTATTACAAGCTCGCCGCCACATTTGCACTTCCCCAATACCTCCCCTTTTGCCGTATCTTCGAGCCCCTTGACAAGCCCTTTACCTATTGCTTCCTCATTTGCTTTGAATTCTTTTATTATGTCTTCAATTATCTTTTTTCCCTCTTCTATCACTTCTTTTTTATTGGCTTTTCCGTGCATTATATTTTCCATATCTTCTTCAAGCTTTCTTGTAAGCGCCTCATTAAGTATTTCATTGCAGTTTTCTTTTAATGCATTATATATACTCATTCCAAAATCTGTAACTTTTAGGCTGCTACCAACAACATAATTCCTTTTGAAAAGGGTGTCTATTACTTCTGCCCTGGTTGCTTTTGTACCAAGATTTTTTCTTTCGAGCAAGCTTATCAAGCTCGCCTTAGTATATCTTTTTGGGGGCATTGTCTTGAGTTCTTTTTCAAAAATCTTCTCAATTTTTACCACTTCTCCTTCATCAAAATTTGGCATAGGCTTGTCTTTTGCAGTGAAATATGGTGCATAAAAGCTTATCCAACCTGTTTTCTTTATAACTTCACCATTTGCGTAATATTTTTCATCTTCAATGCTCAGTTTCACTGAAGTCTTTTCCAAAGTTGCATAATCTGCGAAGCAGGTAATAAATCTTTTAACTATGAGATCATAAATCTTGTTCTCTTCTTCTTCAAGGCTTTTCGGTGCTATGCCTGTTGGGAATATTGCAGGGTGTGCCTCATCCTCCTTTGCCCCTTCAGCCGGCTTAAATCGCCTCTCTTTTATAAGAGCCTTTGCAAGCTCGGCATATTTTTCATTTTTCCCCAATTCTTCTATAATCCTTGGTAGATTTAGTGTATACGGCAGCTTCTGCGAAGATGTTCTTGGGTATGAAATATATGCTCTTTCATAAAGGATTTGCGCTATTGCCAAGGTTCTTGATGGATCAATGCCAAATACCCTGTTTGCCTCCACCTGCAAACTTGTCAGATCAAAAGGGGGCAAAGGTCTTTCATATATCTCTTTTCTTTCAACTTTCTCCACAACCGCCTCCTTGCGTCTGCTCTTTTCAAGTATCTCGTCCGCTGTTTTTTTGTCAGGTATGTCCTCCTTTGCATTTTCAAAGTCAATACCTTTTGCCGTGACAAATACCTTCCAGTAGGGCCTTGATACAAAAGCCTTGATCTCCTCCTCTCTTTTTGCAAGTATTGCTAGGGTGGGTCCTTGTACCCTACCTATGCTTACTATTTTTTTTACCCCATTAATATATAAAGAACCCATTAAGGCCCTGCTCAAATTTATTCCCCACATCCAGTCAAGCATATGCCTTGTCTCCCCAGCATCAAAATTGTATTCATCAAAAGATCCAGTTTCATTATAAGACTTTATGAGGTCTTCATTGGTGGTGGTTGAGAATTTCATCCTTTTTGCAAATCCTTTTTCTATATCTGTATTTACATCACCATTCATTACAAACTTAATTATGTTTGTGCCTATAACGCTCCCTTCAATATCATAATCGCATGCATTGATGAAGATGTTGCACTTTTTTCCTATCTCTGCTATCGTGTCTAAATATTTCTTAGTAAAGTATGCATTTTTGTTAACTTTATATGATGGGACCCATTCTACGTCAAATACTGGAAAACCTTTGCTTCCTTCTTTTTGCCTTATGGTGAATAGATGTCCCGCCGCTGCAACAACATATACTGTATCTTCCTTATTTTTTAATTCATAATAGCTTATTCCATTGAAAAACAGCCTTTTATAATTCCCTTCTGCCAGCGAACTAGCTAGCCTTACAGCTACACTCGGTTTTTCAGCTATAATCAATTTGTTCATTCGCTCCCTTATTTCTTGGATTTTGTTTTTCTAATCTGTTTTTCCGGCTTGGATATGTAATAAGACATATAGAAACCTATAATTATTGCAACTATTGCAATAGCGTAGAACAGATATCCTCCACCAGCGAAGACAAAAGTGGCTATAGCTATTACTATAAGGATAATAACTCCAAGTGACAAATAAACAGAGTTCTTTTCCTTGTTTGTATTCATCAAACCACTTCTTTTAAATCGCTATTAAGTTTTAAATAATGTGCTTTTTTTTGCATAACTTAAAAACCCTCAATCTATGGTGCTGGCTTGCTTAAATTTTTCTATTAAATATATAAATTTGATATTTTACAATATACATGGTTTTATGCTTGAACTAGAAGTAATAGCATTGACTCTTCTTGCGGCTTTTCTTACTTCTATAGCGCAGATAATTTTCAAAAAAAACCTACCGCATTTTAAGGCAAGCTTGCTAGATGCTTTGGGTCTGTTAAAAATAAAGAAAATTTTGCTTGGAATAATTATCTATATAGTAAGCCTGCCAATTTATCTATTTGCCCTAAAAGGTGGTAATCTTTCTTTTGTGTATCCAACATTCGCTAGCTCATTTATATTTGTTTTTTTGCTGTCTAAGTTTCTGTTGGGCGAGAAAGTCAAGGCCATTAGGGTTTTTGGAATTGCACTGATATTGATTGGCATAGTTATCATTGCCCTAACTTTTTAGTGGTTTTATGAAAAATGAATCAAAATTTATTTTTGTGCTCATATTGATATTAAGTACGTTTCTTGGTGGGCTAGGCCAATTCATGTTCAAGCTTGGTCTTAATTCCGCCAACTTCTTTGTATTGTATATGCTTGTAGCGCTAGGCTTTGTTTTATACGCTCTATCGACACTTTTCTATTTTTTTGTGTTGAGCAGAGCCAGCCTCACATGGGTCTACAGCTTCGGAGGCTTGTCATACATATTTGCAAGTTTTTTTGCTTTCTTTATTCTTAATGAGCCAATCTCTTTAATGAGGTGGATGGGTATCTTCGTAATAGCAATTGGCACTGTATTTGTGGGGTTGAGCTAAGAACATGACAAAGCTCGTATAATGAAATATGTATATAAAACCTATTTTTCAGGATAAAACAATACAGAATTTTGGAACACAGTATAAGGTGATATTTTTGTTTTGTAGCATATCTTCAAAATGGCTGCAGGATGAAGCTGGCTATAATTTCATTTTTCCTCTTTCTCCCCATTTTTACCCAATGATTTTATTCCTAAATATGTAAATTTGTATCCTATATTAGCAAATAGGAAAAGAATTAATATCTGCATAAAAATCATGCTACTTTCCATTGCATTTTCACTCAAATTTTTAGTAAGTGAGGATATTGCGCTTGTAATATTTGTGCCTCCTGCTGCTGGAGTATAATTCTGCAATTCCATATTTTTATATAAACCATAGCCCATCGCGAATGTAATTAAAAGTATCATAATCCCAAGTGCCATCATTGAGTATCCTAATATGTTCGTCATAAAAATTTTTTAATATTACATCATTATAAATCTTTCTATTTTAAAAAGGCGCACGCCAAAGTATAAGATAAATATTATTCCTTGTTCTACAATATTATAATTGAAATTTGCAGGGGGAGAGATTTGAACTCTCGAAGGCGCTAAGCCACAGGATCTTA
>JBMFSM010000002.1:0-9461 GCA_049967555.1 Candidatus Micrarchaeia archaeon | reverse complement strand
AAGTCCTGCGCATTTTTCTGTGGCAATGCCAGACCAGACTCTGCCACCCCTGCACGTGAGTTGCAAAATTTTTACGCATACATAGAAGGGCCTGTAGCTTCAGTTGCTTTCTTATAACTTTCATGAGAAATATTTGCCTTCTTCACCATTTGCCTTATCTTCGCCTCGACTATCTTTGCCTCTTTTTCCAATTCATCTAAGTTTATATCTATATCTATAATTTTCTTTAGATTTGTAAGGGCAATCTCTGCATATTTTGGATCTGTTATCTCTGGATTCACTTCAACGAGGAGGTTAATTACTGGCACATCTATTATACTGCTGTTTGACAATATTATTGCGCTTACGCCTGCTATAACCCCCTCCTTTATAGGTTTTATATTGTTTCCTGTTGCTTTGCTAGCAAGGTTTTGGTCTGCTGTTACTATAAACGCATTCTCGCTAGGCTTCTCTGAAGGAACGCCACCTATTGAAATTACTTTCTTAATCACATTTTTCTTTATAAAATCAATAATTTCAAATCCAAGCTCATGTACAAGTTCTGTAGGTATCGTAAACTCAGATATCATAATTATCAATTTTCTTTTTTTATCAGCATAGATCCTTACAGGAAACATAGGTATAGAATTATGAATAACAGCAATCGGTGGAAAAGATTCGCTATCTATATATCCTATATATTCCATATTTAATTTCTCTATCATATAACTGCTTGCCATAGCACCTACAAGTCCTGCCCCTGGAAATCCCTCTATTAAAGTGTAGTCATCCAGCTTCGTGTTCTTAAAAAATTTTATTTGCATCATAAAATCAAGTATTAGGCGAATTTAATTATTAAATATCTTTGTCTTTCTTTTTGTGTTTTCTGAATTTTCTCTATTTATTTTGCTCTCGGTTTTTCGACGATGATTTTATAAATCTATTACTCTCAATATAACGTGGGTGAATTAATGGCTGAAAGAATAGGAAAGGAAAAGATTGAGAGAGAAGATGGATATCTCTATTATCTAGGAAAAGACGGATATATATGGAGAACACCTATGAAGACAAACCCTCGTGGAAGAAAGGGCAAAGTGGGAGCAGAAAAAATTGAAAGGGAAGAGGGATACCTTTACTTCATAGATAAAAATGGGTATGTATCAAGGGCAAAGATGAATAGGAAAGGAAGAAGGTAGATTTTAGTTTTCTTATTTTTTATTTTTGCTTTTCTATTTTTGAAATAATCCTTTTTATTTTTGGTGGAATTAGGTAATAATTCGCTGATAACATTTCTTATATTATTAACTAAATATACTAGTAACTAAATCAATTAAGTGACTCTGTACGCAAATACGACTTATTTTATATAATTGATCAACCGAATATATAACCAAGCCAATAAAGCATCTCACGGGAAAATATATATTATTTACATAAGGAATAATATATGGCAAAGGCGATAGTATGGCCAAAAACAAAAAGGCGATCCAACGTAAGTATAAACCATCTAAAAAAAGCAAGGTGGCAAAGGGCAGCAAGAAACATGAAAACATGCTGTATAAAGGAAGGCTAAAGTCCGCTACAAGGGTGTTAGTGCATAAGCAAAAAACAAAAAGTAAGCAGAAATCTTTTTTGGCCAATGCTGAAAACAAAATCCCAGAAAGCTTGGAGGAATTGTTAAAGGGAAGGTTGTTTGGCGATGCTTCTCCTTTTATCAACACGCCAATGGTCCCGGACGTTCTATATAATGCAACTCCATCATTGAGGGAACTTGCATATAAATTTGGTTTTTCTTTCGGGAGTGAGATTGGTGAGAAATCTGGAAATAAAATTGACAAGCTCTTCGAAGTGCTGAATAAGGCGGGGCTCCAGGATATTTTATATTATCCTTTTGGGGACAAGGTTGTAATAAAAGCTACCAATAAGAATCACACCAATTTGGGTAGGCTTGTGCACATATATGAATCTGGCATAATTGCTGGATTCTTATCTAGCACTACTGGAAAGGCGGTATATACAAAAGAGACGAAATGCGTGTTCAACGGTGACGCTGCTTGCGAGTTTGCCGCTGAGCCAAAAGCCAGTGTTGAAACAATTGACAAATACGATGAAAATATTGTGGATGTTCTAGCAAAGTCAATATCTTCAAGCGAATTAAAAGTTTCGCAAGATTATATGCTTTTCTCAATGCTTCCTCTAATGGCCGAGCCGATAAAAAGTGAGGTTGCCAAAATTCTCTTTGCTGCTGGTTCTAAACTCGGCGATAATAAAGAAAGCATAGAAAGCTATGGTGGAAAGTTTGGGATAAAAGTAAGCAAAGCAAAAGGTGGGTTTGTGCTTCTCTATAATGAGCTGAACTCATTTAAAGGCTTTGTTGACTTATCCTCAGCATTTTTCGCTGGACTGGCAAAAAAAATGTACAACAGAAACATCGTGCTTAAGCAAGCTCCAACAAAAGAAAATTTTTATAAAATATATATACTCCACAACTGATTCTATAGTGTTGCCTTATCCAATAACAAGATAATCTTATTTGTTTGTTAGTGCGGCTTAGATAAGTATTTAAAAATTCTCATCATATATATTTTAACTTTAGTTGATGCTATGCTTGAAAAGCTCGATCCTATATTAAAATTTATACCGTCTATAAAAAAGCCAGACACTCCGCTTGGTTTCAAGGACAAGCTAAAATGGACAGGTATGATCATGACTGTTTATTTCCTCCTCTTCAGCATACCTGCATATGGAGTAAATATGGTACAAATAAAGAGTGGCTTGTATCAATTGATGAGCATAGTGTTCGCGGCAAGGATAGGCAGCCTTATAACTGTGGGAATTGGTCCTATAGTATTGGCAAGCATACTTCTCCAGCTTCTTATGGGTGCAGGCCTGATAAAACTCGATACAAACAATCTAGAGCAAAAGGGTAGGTTCCAGGGAATACAAAAGCTAGCAGCAATAATCATAGCTATAGTAGAGGCATTTATCTTCTCGGCAACAGGATTTGTCCCGCTTATAAGCAGTGCTTTTCTTAATATAGTTGCTGTGCAGCTTGCAATTGGGGCAATTGTTGTAATCTTTCTTGACGAGATGATGACAAAATATGGAATTACATCCGGTATAAATCTCTTTATAGCTGGCGGGGTTGCGTATTCTATAATCGCCGGTACAATACAAATACTGTTTCCTGAAGCCGCAGCAGCCATAGTGAGTGGTGGCGCAGCCGCAATTCCTAATGCAATAATGGCTTTCGGACCTTTGTTATTCGCCATAATTGTTTTCTTGATAAGTATATACATTTATGATATGAAAGTTGAACTGCCTCTGGTCTTTAGCCAGTTTAGGGGTGTTGGCGGGCGCTTGCCAATTCCTTTATTATATGTGAGTGTGCTTCCTGTAATTCTCGCTACTTCTTTTGAGCTCAGTTTGGACGTGTGGTTCAGATTTATAGCAAATGTGGGTGGAAGTCTTGCAAATTTCGCAAAGTTTATTGCATATTACCAATCTGTCGGAGGTACTCTTGACTTGAGAGGTGGTTTAATTTATCTTATCTCACCAAACTTTCCACTTCCATATGCTGCTCAATATGGTGGAATAGGAAGTTACGCCAACTATTTTACTTATCTTGCACAAACTACTTCACCACTCTATCTACCTTGGGGCGGTGTTGTGCCTATAGCCGAATGGATTCACGTAATTATATACACTGTTGTACTAATCTTGCTTTGTATAGTGTTTGGGAAGTTCTGGGTTGAAATGACCGGGCAAAACCCAAAAGATGTGGCTTCCCAACTTCAAGAAGTTGGATGGCAGATACCTGGATTCAGGAGGGATCCAAGAATCATAGAGAATGTGCTCAATAAATATATACCTACAATAACCGTGCTCGGTAGTGTTATAGTTGGGCTTCTTGCTGCCCTTGCTACCCTCACAGGTGCTATAGGGACTGGCATGGGTATATTGCTTACAGTAGGAATAATGTATATGACATACCAGCAGCTTGAGCAGCAGCACATGCTTGAAGGCTATCCTGCTCTTGATAAATTCCTTTCATAGCTTTTCTTTTTCTAGCATAAGACGAGCTTCGCTAAAAGGCTGTGCTTTGTGCCCCATCTTTGTAAGGTTAATTGCCATAGGTATAGATTCTTTCCCATATGTATAGACGATCTTTGCTTCTGTCATGTCTAAAAATTCCGAAGCTTGATATATATCAGCATGATCGCTTAAAGGAAACTGTACATCGGTATCAAATCTGAAGATTTTTGAAAAGCCTGTTGCCACTGCTGTAAACACTTTTTTATTATATATTTTTTCAAGCTTTCTTGCAAGTTCTTTCACGTTGCCTGAGCTTACTATTCCAACAAAATTTCTTTTCGTAATCTCATTAAATTTTTCTTCGTCTTCATATGTTGAGCCATATTCTATATCTATCCCAAACTCTTTGTAGACTTTGTTTATTTCACCTATCTTCTTATCAACAACAGGAACTATGCCTATTTTGTTCATAATTTTTATAAGCTCCTGAGCTTTCCCTAGCGCATAGCTATTAAATATAATAGTGCCTTTCTCAAGCTTCATTTTAATATATTTTATTATGGCTTCCTCAACCTCCTCTCTTTCTTCAAATTTTACATTCATGTAGGGGTATGTTGAATCTATAACTACCATATCTGTCTTTCTTATTGCTATTGGCTTTGCGGTGCATGAATGCTGTAGCTGATAGTCACCAGTATATATAATGCTATAGCCAAGCGAAGTCTCTATATATAATTGCTTTGAACCTAAGATATGACCAGAATCAAGAAGTTTTGCAAAAGCATATTCTTTTGTTTCTACTTCTGCGCCTTTCCTTACTCTTATCAACTTGCGCGTCTCATCACTTGCGATAATATTTTTACTTTTTACTCCTTGCATGTGATCAAAGTGGGCATGTGATATAAAAGTAATATCTGTATTTTTATCTCTAACGTCTAAAGCTATCTTTCCTTCTGGAAGTTCTAAATACATCAGGTCGCCTTTATTTGAATAGTTATAAGCATTAAAATCTTTATATATTATTGGCTTTTGTATCTGTATTTATTTTTATCAAATACGAGTGAAAGCCTTGCGATCCCAATCATGTTAAAATGGCCATAATAAAGACCAATCATAACTATTAACAGCATGAGTGGGAAATTCCTTTTTCTTTAGATATAAAAATTATAAAAGTGGATATAAAATATACAACACAAGAATGCACAGATATGAGCACATACAGAAAAGTAGTGGTGGATAAAGAATTGAAGACACACATTTATAAATAAATTTATCCCTATAATAAAAAGAGCCATTCTTATATAACAAGGCCGTTAGATGTGCCTAACATTTTGACAAGTTATATTGATATTATAAAATTATAAAAAGATCCTTATGGCGCTTGTCTATGATCGATAGAAATTTAGTGCCGGCTTGGGAAAATGTTATTTATATTTAATATGATTTGGTGATTCTCTGGAAGATGTAATAATAATAGGTTCTGGTCCAGCTGGATTGGGTGCAGCCTTATATGCGGCAAGGGACGATCTGAAGCCTTTGGTAATTACAGGCACAAATGCTGGTGGACAGCTGCTTCTGACAACATTAATAGAAAACTATCCTGGTTTTCCTGAAGGTGTTGACGGCTCAGAGCTTATAGATCTTATGCATAAACAAGCAGAGAAATTTGGTGCAAGGTTTGTAGATGGAGATGTAACCAAAGTCGACTTAACTTCAAGTCCATTCAAGCTTTATGTAAATGGGCAGCTCTTCGAAGCAAACTCTATTATAATAGCTACTGGTGCGTCTGCTAAGTGGTTGGGTTTGGATTCTGAAAAGAAATTTATAGGACGTGGGGTAAGTAGCTGTGCAACATGCGATGGTGCATTCTTTAGGAACAAAAATGTAATAGTCGTTGGCGGTGGCGATACTGCTCTCCAAGACGCGATTTTCCTGACAAGGTTTGCAAGCAGCGTCACTGTTGTGCATAGAAGAAATGCGCTTAGAGCAAGCAAGATAATGCAAGAGCGAGCATTTTCAAATCCAAAGATAAAATTTATATGGGATAGCGTTATTGAAGAGATAGTTGGCGATACAAAGGTTTCTGGGGTTAAGCTAAAGAACATTGTTACAAATGAATCTAGCGAAATGCCCATTGATGGGGTTTTTATAGCAATAGGCACCTCACCAAACACCTCACCATTTGCTGGGCAGCTCAAGCTTGACGAATTTGGCTTTATAATAACGCATGATATTGTATTTACTGATGTTGAAGGTGTATTTGCTGCTGGCGATGTTGCTGATAAAATTTATCAACAGGCAATAACCGCAGCAAGTACTGGAGTGATGGCTGCGCTGAGAGCTAGGGAATATATCGGAAAGCTGAAATATGAGCAGGGAAAATCCAAAAGTACTCAAAAATAGCTTTCTAGTTTCATCTGCCCCAAGCTTTTTGCAAGCCCAGAAATTCTGAGGCCTATTTTTCTTATCTTTTCGCCATACATATTTTCTTCTAGAAGCTTGGATGCAATATTATTAAGCTTATCAATCTCTTGTATATAGTATCCAAGATTCTTACTATGTAAATGTTCCTCAAATTTCTCATTCCTTATTTTAAGTGTTACTATCTTGAATAAAAATCCTTGTTTTTTCGCCTCTTCAACGATCTCTTGAGCAAGCTCTTCTATAGTTTTTTTCACCTCTTCAAATGAATTCGTATCATATTCAAAAGTGTGTTCCCTCCCTATCGATTTAGTTTCATAATTTTCAATTACTTTGTCGCTATCTATGCAATTAGCATGTTTATATAATTCCAAACCAAATACACCAAACTCATCTATAAGCATCTGCTTATTCGCATGCGCCAAATCACCGATGGTGCTTAAGCCCAGCCTTTTAAGCTTTTCTGCGCTCTTCTTGCCTACGCCGTATAGTTTTTCCAAAGGCATCGGTGCAAGAAATCCCTTGGATTCTTCTTCTTTAACTAACTTTATGCCATTTGGTTTTGAAGCTTCACATGCCATTTTTGCGATAAGTTTGTTAGTTCCTATACCTACTGAGCATGGCAAGCCAAATTTTGAAGTGATTGAATCCTTTATACCCTTTGCATAAACATATGCTTCTTCATAATTCTTTACCCTATCAGACATATCTAAAAAAGCCTCGTCTATACTTACTTGTTCGAATTTGTCTGCGAAGCCTCTCATATATTCCATCAATCTATTTGAAATTTCCTCATAATATCTATCGTCAACCCTCAAGTATATTGCGTCTGGCTTCAATCTATATGCTATTGATATCGGCATACCGCTCCTTATTCCATATTTTCTTGCAATATAATTTGCTGTGCTTACTATGCCTCTCCCTGATCCGTTTTTAGGGTCTGATCCAACAACAACTGGTTTGTTTTTTATGTTTGGATTTCTAAGCTCTTCGCACGCCGCAAAGAAATAATCCATATCTACAAGAAGTATTATCCTCATTCTTTCTCCATCTTTATTTCAACCACACTGCCATTTGGTTCTTTTTCCTTGAACACCTGGCTTTGGAACTTATATATTACAGCATTGCTTCTTTTCCAAAAATCTTTCTGCAAGCCAGCCTTCTCACATGTGTTTTCCAAAAATTCTTCCACACTCCAGTGTTCCTCTACAGGCACAATTGGGAGAAGAAGTCCGCTGTAAAAACCATATTCTATAATAAGTCCATCTCTACCTATTTTTATCTCTTTTTTCTTTTCCTCCTGGGTTTTTCCATTTATTTCTTGTGGCTCTGTAAGTATACTTACCTCTATCACTACCTCATTCAGTTCTTGTGCTGAAAGTGGCATAAACCTTGGATCTTCGGTTGCTGCTGCAATCGAGGCTTCAACAAGCGAGTTTTTCAAAGGCCCTACTGCCTCTGGAAAGCCTATACAACCCCGCAGCGATAATGTTGGGTAATGCTCTATAGTAACAAAAACACCAACATTTTCTTTATATTCTGAGAGTGTTTTCTCTACAATATGTTTGTCAAAGTGTGGAGATTTTATATAAAGCTCTATTGCATTTCTTGCTGCTTTTACAAATTTTTCCCCATCTTTAAGCGTATATATTTTCATCTAATCACTTTTTTTATGGTCGGCTCTATTTTTATATTTATTTTTTCTCCGCAATCTGGGCAACGAAGCTCTTTGGTTATGTTATATTCTACTATATCAAAAGAAAATCTTTTTATAAGAAGAGCACCGCAATTCGGGCAGTATGTGTTTTCAAATTCATGCCCAGGCACATTTCCTATATATACGTAATTCATACCAGCCTCTTTTGCCATATTGTGGTGTTCTACCAGTGTTTCTATCGGAGTTTCAGGAATATTTTGCATTTTGAATTCAGGATAAAATCTAAGAAAATGCATTGGCGTGTCTGGTCCTAAATTATCGCGAATCCATAACACAAGCTTTTTTGCGTCTTGGAGTGAATCACCAACTTTCGGTATGATTAGGTCTGTTATTTCAATAAAAACTTTTTTTTCTTTTAATATTTTCAAAGTTTCAAATATGGGATCATCTGAGAGTATCGAGATATATTTTCTAACGAAGTTTATATTTGCATTTCCTTTAAAATCAACAGTAATCGCATCTATATATTTTGCAGCAAGTTCTGCGCTTTCTCCAGTCATGTATCCATTTGTAACAAATGTGTTGAACAATTTATGCTTCCTAGCTTCTTTTGCAACATCTAAAGCATATTCCATGAAAACAGTGGGCTCATTATACGTATACGTTAATCCATCAACGCTTTGTTCTAAACCAAGCTTGACAAGCTCATCTGGCATTATGTCTTTTCCCATTGGTTCGTGTTCATGACTTAGATCCCAATTCTGGCAATATTGACAATTGAAGTTACAGCCAACAGTACCTACACTAAGCATCCTTGCCCCTGGCTTGAAATGAAAGAGAGGCTTTTTCTCTATTGGATCTATATTTAGTGCGGCTATCTTTCCATAAACCGTGGAAAAAATTTTACCATTATTATTTTTCCTAACGCCACAAAAACCCAAACCTCCTTTTGGAATATTGCAACGCCTAGCACAGAGATTGCAAACTGCCCTCTCTCCTGGCATGCTTTTATACAAAATACCTTCTTTTTCCATCGCTCATTACACTTATAGCATCAAAATATGTGTCTATCAAGCAACAATCAATGATAATAATGACAAAAGATATATATAAGTTTCAATAAATCAGCTTTGATACAATATATGCTATAAGGCATATTGCAAATTATAAATCTGTTTATCAAATGTGGCGTAAAACCCACTCCCTTTAGGGGTGGGATATAAGCCTCCACAAAGCGTATAAACATGAAGGTGTAAATAAATATGGTCGTCACGAGAACAGCATATAAATATCGTGCGTATCCTTCAATGGAGTAGAAAGAAACACTGAACAGGCAGATGTATCTTGCAAAAGAACTCTATAATATGCT
>JBMFSM010000001.1:0-36838 GCA_049967555.1 Candidatus Micrarchaeia archaeon | reverse complement strand
AACCCGCAACCTCCTGCATGCCATGCAGGCGCGCTACCGTTGCGCTAGGAGCCCACGCTTACATTACAGGAGATACAAAAAGTATGTTGCCTCCTCTCAGTAATATTGTTCCGAGCTTTGCCTTGAGGCTGCCATCTTCAAGCTCTTCAGCATTCTCAAGCACTATGTTCATGTGAATATCGAAAGATGTTACTCTACCGCGTATCTCTGTGTTGTTCTTCAGTCTTATTAAAATCTGTTGCCCAATGGTTTTATTGAGCAAATCAAAAGGTCTTTCTTGCACCATTTTCTTCACCAATTAACAAAACAAATATTATTTTTCTTTTTTTATCTTTGCAAGGTCTTCCTTCTTTATCGCAAGCTTTACAGTGCCAGTACCTAATGCTATCTGCTTGCCGACTAGTATATCCTCAGTAACGCCTTTCATAAAATCTATTTCTCCGAAAGCGGCGGCATTTATTAGATGCTTAATTGTCTCTTCGTAGGCAGCCCTTGCAAAAACTGACCTTTTCTTGCCAGTAAGACCATGTCTGCCCACGTTTTCTATTCCACCATTATGGGTCATAGCATCAGCAAGAAGAAGCACATGCCTAAAGCTAACATCTATACCCTGCTGTTCAAGAGTCGTCATTATCTCGTTGGCAATTGTATTTCTTGCGGCTTCTATTCCAAACACATTGTACATTTCAAATATGTTGTTTGAATATATCCTGTTCACATCGATACCCTCCACGTCGAGAAAAGGTGTAATATTTCCCGTATCGGATATTATGAAGAATTCGTTTGTCTTTTTGTCTTGCTGTACTGTGCATGTCCCAGCACCTTCTATTCCGTTTATTGTAAGATTTAATATTTTTACTACAGATTCACGTATTAGTTTTATGTTCTTGTTGTGCAGATTTACTATTATTTTATGGCCTTCCGAGGATGTTTCAAACTTTGTCAATTTATTTATCCTTGATTCGACACTCTTCAAAGAAATCTCGTTTGACTCCAGAGCCTGCATATCCATCAAGAATGTGGCTCTGCTTTTTGAGAAATTTTCTATTGTGTGCTTTACGAGATGAGACATTTTTATTTCATTAAGCTTTCTTGCAAGCGTGCTTGCCTTTTCAAAATCGTTTTTTATTTTGTTTTCAAGGTAGATGTAGGTAAACGGTGAGGCGGGTTTTTTTCTTGCATCTACAAGCTCGATCATTCTTGGCAATCCTGCTGTTGCCATCTTTGATGCTATACCTGCAAGGTGAAAAGATCCTATAATCATCTGAGTGCCAGGCTCACCGATAGATTGTGCAGCAACAACGCCCACAGGCTCGCCAGGACTTACAAGATTTTCCTTAAACCTTTTTTTATTTTCCATCTTCTTCACTCTCCTGTATTTTATTTATATTCTCCTTTACAGGGTCTATGCCGTCGCCACCATATATGGTCTGTATAAGGCTACCATGCACATCTCTAACGCTCATGTCACGCTCTACATAATAATCTTGCAATGCATTGCTTACCCTCCTGTAAAGATAACCACTTCTTGCTGTAAGGAGTGCTTTGTAAACTTCTGAACCTCTTGAACCTATAGCATGCATGTAAAAATCTATAGGAAGCATCCCATATAAATAATTTGATACAACAAAACCCATTGCCGGAGGGGTTATATCATTAGGCAATATATGTGGTAGCACCCTGCCGGAAGAATAACCTCTCTTTATTCTCCCACCAGATTGTGTTGACTGCTGGCCAAGCAACATGTTCATTTGTACAAGGTTCATTATACTACCTCTTGAACCTGCGAATGCCATAAGAACCGCGTTATTGTTTTCCTTGCTGTGCGTAGCTACATAATTGCCAGCAGTGTTTCTGGCTATATCGAGCTCTGAAATTATGAGCCTTTCGCGAGATTGCTTTAATGTATAGCCGATAAGGGGCTCAAGCTTCTTTGCCTTGTAGTTCTCTATTATTTCATTTGCTTTCTTGAAAGCTTTTTCTATTATAGAGAGCCTTTCTTTTTCTATCTCGCTGCTTATCAAATAATCAGTTATTCCCACAGTTATGCCAACATTCGTAACGAACGCATCTGCAATCCTTGAGGATTTGTTTATAAACTCATTCAATGTGTCTATTCCGAAATCTGCGGCCAATTTTGCCAAAAGCTTGCTGGCTTTTCCATATGTGAATTTGTTTATTACACCTTCTACAAGCTTGCCGTTTACTATTTTTAATGTTTGATCTTTCATCTTCTGCTCGAAATTGAATTTTTTAGGGAGAAGCATTGAAAAGATGTCCTTTCCAGAATAAAGCCCATCCTTGCCAGGCTTTGGCAATTCATATATGCCTGCGAGTGCAAGAAGCTCACATGCCTCTTTCATAGTAAACTTCGTAGAATCTTTGGTAAGCATATACATTCCTGTTATTCCATCCTCGCTATTTGCTATTATTGCATCGCCAGTCCTTGGTGAAAATATCTGGTTTGGCACCAACATGAGGAATTTTGCCTCAGCCTGGGCTTCAAGCGATTGAGGAACATGCAAATTCATTTCGTCCCCATCAAAATCAGCGCCATAAGGATGTGTTGCATCAAAATTAAGCCTGAAAGTCTTTCCAGGAAGAACTTTCACTTTATGGGCCATTATGCTTACCCTATGCAATGAAGGTTGCCTGTTGAATATTACAATGTCACCATCTATAAGCTGCCTTTCCAATATATCCCCAGGTGAGATGTTTTTTGCAATTTCTTCCCTCGTGCCATCTATTATCCTTTTTCTCTTGCCATCTCTTGTCATTATATCCAAAACCATAGGATATTCTGACCTTAAAATCCACTCTCTTGCTTTTTCAATATTCCATTCAGTCACGTAGAAAGGCACTGTGAGTTTTTGTGCAATTATTACTGGCACACCGATTTCATCTATATCTATAAATGGATCGACGGATATTACAGTTCTTGCTGAGAAATTTACTCGCTTTCCGCTGAGGTTATATCTAAATCTACCCTCTTTGCCTTTCAGCCTCTGTGCTAATGTCTTGAGAGCCCTTCCGCTCCTGTGCCTTGCCGGAGGTATGCCTGGTGCCTCATTATTGAAATATGTCGTAACATTATATTGAAGGAGCTCCCAGAGGTCATCTATTATAATTTGCGGTGCACCCGCATTTATGTTTTGCTCAAGCCTTTGATTTATCCTCATTATATCTACAAGCTTGTGTGTTAGGTCATCCTCACTCCTTTCACCAGATTCGAGAGTTATTGAAGGCCTTACATTTACTGGAGATACGAGCAAATTAGTAAGAACAAACCATTCAGGCCTGCTTGTGACAGGATCTATATTCAAAAGTTTCAGGTCTTCGTTGCTTATCTTGCTCAGCCTCTCTCTTATCTCATCAGGCTTGAGCCTCCTCTCACCAATATAAAAGTATGTTGGCGCTTCGAATTTTATTTTCTCCTGAGTTGCGCCGCAGTGTGGGCATTTTTTCAAGCTTCTGAGTCTTTTTAGTATTTGGTCTTTTTCATTTATCTTATCTGTGCTGTTTTCTTCGCCTTCACTTACTATAATTTCTTTAAGGCTTTCGCTAAGTTCAGAAATTTGATCTTCATTGAGCAGAACCCTGCCACACTCTTGGCATGTTGACTGAAGAAGCATATATATTACTTTGGCGAATTCTGAATGAATAACAGGCCTTATCAACTCGATGAGACCAAAATGGCCTGGGCAAACTTTGGCTCTTGCGCCGCATGTCTTGCATACTAAACCAGGATCAATTACACCAAGCCTCTGATCAAGAAGACCGCCCTCGATAGGATAGCCATCCTCGCTGTATGTATCAGGCACAGTAAGCTTTGCTACGCTGAGCTTCCTTATTTGCTCTGGCGATAGAACTCCAAATTTTATATATTCTATTGATTCGGCTTGCATAAATGTCACTCCTTGAGCTTTATTTTTGGCAATATGTGGAGAGATTTTATCTCATCAAGCAAAAGCTTGAAGGCATAGCTTATGTCAACATCCTCGAGATTGTTGCTTCCACATATTGGGCAAATATTTATTTTCTTTATGTAATCATGATAGCCAATATTGCCACATTCTTTGCATACGAGTACCTTTGTTTTATCACTCTGGTCAAGAAGCCTTTCTTTCAATAGCAGGCTGGCACCATAACTAACAAGGACGTCTCTTTCCATCTCCCCGAATCTAAGTCCGCCCTGCCTTGCTTTTCCTTCTGTTGGCTGATGTGTTAGTATCTGTACAGGCCCCCTGCTTCTTACCTGAAGCTTATTGCTGACCATATGATAAAGCCTATTATAATAGGCAACACCGACAAAAAGACTTGATTTGAAAGGTTCTCCGGAAATTCCATCGTAAAGAATCTCATCGCCATACTTTTCAAATCCGTGCTGTTCTATTATCTTTGAATATTCGTTTATTCTGTCTCTCCCCTTTTCGGCAAATGGAGTTCCATCGATAGGCTTGCCTGTAAGGGCGGATGCTTTGCCAGCAAGTTCTTCAAGCAAATGACCAAAAGTAAGCCTTGAAGGTATACTGTGAGGATTAAGCAAGAGATCAGGTGTTATGCCGTCTTTTGTGAATGGCATGTCTTCCGGAGGCACAAGCATAGCAATTACTCCTTTTTGACCGTGTCTGCTTGCAAACTTATCACCTCTTTCTGGAATTCTCAAACTTCTTATCCTTACTTTTATAATCTTAGTTGCACCTGTTGTTTCGGACAATACAACACTGTCTACAATGCCTTTCTCCCCTGCTTTCAGAGCTATTGAATCGTCCCTTATTTTTTCTTCAAGACCCATAACACCTATATTCTCTTCAAGGAATCTTGGAGGGGCGACCTTGCCAATCAAAACATCACCCTCATTGACAACAGTTTCTGGTTCGACTATACCATCATCACTCAGTTTTGAATATGCAGTCTCACCCATGTATCCTTCTGCTGTCGGAGGAGGAAGCCTAAAAGAATCTTTTTGACCGCCAGGATATCTTCTTTCTTCATCAGCATAAGTTTTGTAAAACATACTCCTTCCAAGACCCCTGTCAACGGCAGCCTTGTTTATTACTATTGCATCTGCCATATTGTATCCATAATATGTGCTAAGAGCCACTACAAAATTTTGCCCGCTTGGGTGAGTCTCCATTTTTGCAGCTTTGTACGGAACAGTGGTAACAAGAGGAGCTTGAGGATAGAAGAGAATGTAGGACCTTGAATCAAACCTCAAGTTAAAGTTCGTAGTGTAAAGGCCCTCGCTCTGTTTTATAAAGTTTGCACTCATAGCGTGCCTTGCTGCACTGTTATGCTCTTGGTAAGGGCTTGAACCCAAAGTAAAGCCCAGAATAGAATCTATATCCACCTCAAGATGAGTTGTGTTTTCATTTATCTCGCTTTCGTTTATAGCAACAAGAGCATTTTCTTCCTCTTCTGCATCTAGATATTCAATATAACCATGCCTTATTAGATAGTTAAAATCTATCTCCTTTCTTTTTAGCTTGTCCAATGTGTCTGGAGTCAGTTTAGACTTACCATTCTCTACTATTATGTACGGCTTCCTTACCCTACCAACATCAGAATTTACATGCACAACATTCTCTTTGTTTAAGTAAACCACATTAATTTCTCCGGATAATACACCCTGTCTCCTGGCATTTCTTATCTCACTTACATATTTTTTACCATCATCTACATATCCTATAATCCTACCGTTCAGATAAACATAACATTTTTCATTTATTGTTTTAGGCAAAAAACCACCTATATTTTCTTAAGCCCGATCTCCTTGAGCTTTTCTTCTGTAAAAGCCTCGTCTGCACCAGTTGTAACTTTAGCCATCATCGCAAGATATTTTGTTAACCCGACTTCCGGACCTTCAGGCGATTCTGAAGGGCATATCTTACCCCATTGGGTTCCATGAACATCCCTTGCCCTGAAATGCGGATGTTTCTTAGCAAGAGGTGATTTTAACCTTCTGAGGTGCGCAATTGTACTTAAATAGTTGGTTCTGTCGAGCACTTGCGAAACACCAGTCTGCCCGGCAATCCAAGTTCCGGTGCCCATAGCATAAAGTATTTTTTCGGTGAGGGTTTCTGAACTTACTATTGTTTGTATGCTCATCTTCCTGCCACGCGCACTTGTCCTTTCTATCTGGTATTTTACATCTTTGACAAAAAACTTGAATGCATATGCAAATAGCTCTTCCATTAAATCCCCAGCCAGCTTCACCCTTTTGTTTGCGTAATGATCTTTGTCGTCTTGTTTGAGATATTTGTTTGCGACAAGGGATGATCTTTTTGCGGCTTCAATTAGATATCTGGCCTTGGCCTTTCTTTCAGAAGCTTCTACACCTATGTGCGGCAATAGATAATTGTCAAGAATTGACTCTGCACGCTTCCTTTGATACTCTTCAGCCTGACCAGGGGCTGAGGCTTTTCCTATTGCAAGCATGGCTTCTGATGGACCCATATCCTTTGCTTCACTAATCTCAAGATTGAATCTTATATCATTTTTTATGATGTTCGGCTCTGCCAGATCCAACATCTCGGCAGGAGTCAACCCTAATGCCCTCAGGATTAATATTATGTCTGCATTTTTCGGACCGTTTGGAAAGTTTACAGAAATGGTCCCATTGTGGCTTCTCGAGACTGCACATCTTGCTCTAAAAGTCCCAACGGTAGAAAAGATTTTGCTCGTTATTTCCAAACCCCCCTTCTCATTTGCTGTTATTATTCTATTTGGGGCTAAGTCTTCAAGGCCAATAAGCACTCGCTCAGTGCCTTTTATTATGAAGTAACCACCAGGATCATTTGGATCTTCGCCACTTTTTATAAGCGACTCAGAAGCCATCCCTCTCATGTGGCAAAGACTGCTCCTAACCATTATTGGCAATTCCCCTATGAACACCTCGCCGTAAGAAGCCTCTTTCTCTATTCCTCGAACAACAGGTATGAATTCGAGAAAGATAGGAGCAGCATATGTAAGATTTCTCAATCGCGCTTCATTTGGCATTATGCTTCTTCTGGAGCTGTCAGCCTCTATTATTGAAGGCTTTTCAAGTCTTACTCTGCCAAGTTTTAGCGAGAAATCTTCGATGTTTGGTTGTATAATACCCTGCTTGTTTATTACTCTTTGTATACCGAAATCGATAAGTCTATTGAAACTCTCTATCTGTTGTTGAACTAGTGAGACAGAATTCAAATACGCTTCCAAAATTTCGCTTCCCATGAATCAACCCTTTATGACAAGCCTGTAATAATCATATTTTTTTGATTGAAAAGGTGGATCTTTTCTAGATATTTTTATAATATCTCCAGGTTTTACATTTTGCCCTTTTTCCTTAAGGTTTTGGATTGCTGGATCGCTCTCTTTAATCTTTGGCAGATCCTCTTTGGTTAAATTCATATTTTTTAAAATTTCCCTAGCTTTGTCTTCAGTAAGCAACTCGTGGGAAGGGACTAATATATGTTCTATATTTGCTACCAAAGCATCCACCTAAAATAAGCTCTCACTGAGGATACACATACAGGCGTTAATAATATAGCATAAAAACATTTATAAAGATTTGTTTTTAATTATAGAATGCTGAAGCTCGTGATTGAGACCATGAATAAATACAACTCTATTGCAGCAAGGCAGGGCGGCTCAAATTGAGGCACACCCAAAAAAGATTGTTGCGATTGGTGCATTGGAGTTAGATAGGTATTTAAAAATTCATTATTATATATATTTGTATATTTGGTGCTTTTAATGGGAAGTATACCTAGAAAATGGAAAAAGAAAGGAAGAATGCGCTGGAAGTGGGTAAAGAAAAGGAGAAAGAGATTAAAGAGAGCGCAAAAGAGAAGAGTAGGAGAACTCTAAGCGGTTTCTAAGGTTCTTGTCTTATATCTGCCTCTTTTTTCTATTTCCTTGAGCCTTTCTTTTATTTTTGCTCCTTCTTTAGCATTGCTTAGATATGATTTTTCAAAAATATAATATTGTGCTTGATCTAGAGATCTTTTCATTAGCAGCAGATCTATGGCTTTTTCTTCCACGTTTTTTGTTACCTCGGCCAAGCCAAAGTCTATGATATACGGTTTGCCACTTGCAACCATTATATTTGCGGTGGTAAAATCACCATGTGCTATATTTTTATTATGCATTTTGGCTAGCAGTTTTCCTGTTTCTGCAAGCACGTTTTTTGTTTTCTTAGTATCTCTAAGCAACACGCCGTCAATGAAAGACATATAGATAGAGAACTTTCCAACCCCGAGAAGCTGTGGCGAGGCTATGCCCGCCTGCCAAGCCCTATACATTATTCTGGCTTCGCTCTTTGTCCTGGATATCCTTATCAATTCATCAAGCGCCTTCTCTCTATATGTTTTTTCAAGCCTTATTTTTGCAATTACATCTGTATTGAAAATTTTGCATTTGTATATTTTAGATTCTGCCCCTTCGCTTACAAATTTCATGGCACCACAGCCCTTTCTATCCTATATTTTTGCTCTACACCACAAGCGCCAAACGCACTTGAATAACCTTTTTTGAGAAGCTCTTCAGCCACATATGCTATCATTGCACCATTATCTGAATTAAACTCATTTGGCGCAAACCCAAATCTCGCATTATGCTCTTTTGCCACTTGAGAAAGCATCTCCTTTAATTTGCTGCTTTGCGCTACGCCCCCACATACGCAAAGCTCATTGCTTTTTGTGAGGAGGAGGGCTCTTTCAGTAGCTTCACAAAGCATGCTATATGCATTTTCTTGTATTGAATAGCAAAGATCTTCCTTTTTTTCATATCCTATAAGCTCGGTAGTTTTTGTAAGAAGGCCAGTAAATGCAAAATCCATGCCTTTCACAGTATAAGGCAATTTAATGTACTTGCCGTTGCTCGCAGTTTTTTCCACGCTCGAGCCCCAAGCAGGGTCTAGCTTAAGGTCCCTTGCAAAAGAATCCAGCATATTTCCAACGCCTATATCAAGGGTTTCGCCAAGCACTGAATAGTGTCTATAAGGCCTTTCGACAAGCTTGAGAATTTGCGAATTTCCACCACTTACGTAAAGTGCAAGTGGATCATTCATGTTTGCGATATGCTTTGTTATCTCAATATGTGCAACGCCGTGATTCACCTGCACTATAGGTATGCTGAGCTTTTTAGAAATCGTCTTTGCAGCAAGCTCACCGATTTGCAGGCAAGGCCCTATTCCCGGGCCTCTTGTATAACCAACTCCTTCTATTTCATCTATGCGCACCTTAGCTTTTTCTAGTGCGGCGTTGAGTACAGTACCTGCATTCTCAACATGAAACTCGGCAACCTTTGCAGGTATCATTCCCCCCTTTCCCACATTATATGAAGCTTTTTCATTGGCAAGAATTTTGCCGTTATCTATTATGCCAACGCCAAATGTATGCGCGCTGCTCTCTATTCCTATCACAAGCATAATATTTATTTATCTTATAATTTATTATTCTTATTTCCAAGATGCTGATAAACAAGAAAAATGCTTTTGTTATAAAAAAAGATGATCTAAATCCAAGTTGTTAAGATTTTTATATGTTGATGGACAAATTTAGTAAGGTGCTAATATGCATAAAGGTGTAATTGCCTATGTTGTTTTTGGCTTGCTCCTAATGACTATTTTTATTTTTTGGTATCTCCATTGGGGATCAAATTCAAATCAAGGTGTAACTAAAATAGTAAGGCCTCCATCAACCAATACTACAACCATAGTTAAGAAAAACACCACAAGTAGTACAAATACTACAAGCATTTCAAATACAACACCCACAAATACAACAACGTCCACGTTAGGGAGTTGCCTTTCTTCTAATGCAACAGTACCAATATATAATGGGAATTTTTCTTTAGGAAGCTATAATGGATGGAATACAACAGGATACGGTTTTGGAAATTCACCGCTTAACATTACATGGGCAGACCAAAACCTCTGCTATTATAATAATAGTTGGTTGAATTATGAAGGCGATTTCTTCGCGACGACTTTCCATTGCGGATTGGAAGTACAGCAAGGAAACCTCACATCCAATCCATTCAAAGTTGTATTGCCATATCTCAATTTCAAAATTATCTCACCGTACGATTCTCAGATTTACGTAGAAATAATAAAAAATAACAAACCAATAGTTATAACACATTATAACACATATAATGCACAAGGTAATATCTACCAAACAAGCCAGTTTGAGAATGCTAGCATACCCATTGTGATGTTTATGTGCCAAAATGTAAGTATAAGAGTAGTTGCAGATTCTGTAGGTACTTTAGTAAATAGATTGGACTATATTGCAGTTGGTGATTTCTATCAAAGCAGCATCCCTGAAGAAACTCCAGGCATAGTTGTAAATCAGACAGTAATATAAAGTAGATAATATGCAATTCTACAATACGTTGGGGCATGAAATACAGAATTTTAAAAGCATAAAAAAAGATAATGTTGGTTTCTATACTTGTGGCCCCACAGTATATTGGTTTGCACACATAGGCAACATGCGCACATATGTTCAGGAGGATTTGCTTAAAAGGGCCCTCATGCATGAGGGTTATCATGTGAAGCACGTTATGAATATAACAGACGTTGGACATCTTGTTGGTGATGCAAGCATAGGCGAAGACAAAATAAAGCTTGAAGCAAGGAGAGAACATAAGAGTGCATATGATGTTGCGAAATTTTATGAAGATGCTTTTTTAAAAGATCTAAAAAGGCTTAACATAATAATGCCAGACATAATACCCAAAGCCACAGAGCATATAAATGAAATGCTTGACCTTATAAAAAAGCTCGATGAAAAAAATTATCTTTACAAAATCTCAACAGGAATATACTATGACACATCAAAATTCAAGAGATATGGCGAACTTATAGGAATGAATTTTGATCAGCTAAATAAACAACTTAAAGCGGGGGCCAGGGTAGAAAGGGCATCCGGGCTCAAAAATATAACAGATTTTGCGGTGTGGAGATTCGCCAAGGGGGATGAGAAAGAAATGGTTTGGGACTCAGCCTGGGGAAAAGGCTTTCCGGGCTGGCATATAGAGTGCAGCACCATGAGCATGAAATACCTGGGCGAGCATTTCGATATACATTGTGGTGGAATAGATCATATCCCAATACACCACACTAATGAGATAGCACAGTCTGAAGCGGCAACTGGCAAAAAATTTGTGAACTATTGGTTCCATGTCGCATTTCTCACTGTAAATAATATGAAAATGTCTAAATCACTAAAAAATATTCATACAGTGCAAGACATAATAGACAGAAAATATTCACCATTGGCACTCAGGTACTTTCTTATCTCAAGTCATTATAGGAATCAGCAAAATTTCACTTTTGAAGCTCTTGAAAATGCTTCAAAAACACTCGAAAGTATATATGGGTTTATTAGAAAAATAAATGCAATAAAAATTGATAGAAGTGCAGATGCAGATGCAATTAAGCAACTGGAGATCTACCACAAAGAATTTTTCGAGAGGGTTGGTGACGATTTAGACATGCCAAATGCACTAAAAAGCATGCACGCACTCATAGATTATGAAAATAAGCGCCTGGCGGAAAATAAAGTTGCACGAGAAGAGGCAAAAAAGGTTATTGAAATTGTCCTTGATTTTGATATGATACTGGGTTTAGAATTAAATAAGGAGATTGAAGAAAAAAAACTGCCTGAAGAGGTAGCAAAACTTATTGATGAAAGGGAATCGGCAAGAAAAGAAAAAAATTTTGAAAAGGCAGATAAAATTAGAAAGGAGATTGAAGAGAGATATGATATAATAATAGAGGACACCAAAGAAGGAGTTAGTTGGCACTATAAGTAGTGTCTGTTGGTTCTGTTTCTTCATGCGTGGCTGCGCTTTCATTCGGATTTTCTTGCAGTATGTTTTTCCCACCTCTCTTTTGCTGCTTCTCAAGTTTGGCATTTGCGAAAAGCACTTCGACATTTTCAATATTTGCAGAATCAATCCAGGATTTGATGTAAATTGCGATGTTCTTAAGGGGCTTTGAATATCTATCAGTAAAAGAATAAGTATTGTTTTCATGTTTCAATATACCAACAGTAACTCCAAAATCAAGGTAGCGCTTCCATGTTGCTATAGGAAGATCATTGCTGCAATCTTTTAGTCTGAGCTCACCGTGTTTCTTTACTTCTGTGAGTGCCCTAGCAAACCTATATGCCTTGGTATCATTTTCGAAATAAATTTTTGCAAGCTCCTTTATACTTGGATTCTTCAATTTCTCCTTGAGCGGGGCATCCTCAAATTCCCAGTATTTAATCATAAAATCAGACATATTAGAACTTGCAATTATAAAAGTTTATTTCTCCACAATAGTAATAAAATCCCCATCCATCAACATGTGTTCCTTACCAACTTTCTGATTTTTGAACTTCGCGCTCGGACCGGTTATGTAAGCGAATTTTATAGAATTCGCCAAGTTAGAATGAATTTTTATTGCGGCGTCCAAAACGGTGCTTCCCTCTCTTAGTATTATTACCTCGCCCTTCCCATTATTTAACTTTGGTTTGAGGAACACCCGAATAAGCTTCAAGCTTGAAAAAATAGATTCTTTAAGCGCCTCCAAATTGAACTCGCTTAGTGCACTTATTGGCACGACCTTTATTCCGTTCTTTTTTTCCATAGTGCTTGAAACTGAAGTATAGTCACTCAGAAGATCCACCTTGTTAAGGGCAATTATTGCATTTATAAATACATATCCAGAAGCAGCATCGATGACATCACTTGCGGTTGAATTTTCAAAAAAAACCACATTTGCATTATATATTCCAAAGCTTGCCAAAATTTCTTTTATCTCAGCATCAGATGGAACTGATTTTCCATTAGTTACTATTATTATACCGCCATTGCTTTCTTCATCTATCTTTAGATTAGGGTTTCCTATTCTGATACCGAGCAAAGAAAGTTCTTCAAGCAGCAAATTAAACTTACTATAATCTGTGGCGTCTACAACAAAGAGGAGAAGATCCGCAACACGCAATGCACTTGCAATCATGGTACCTTCGCCCTTACCGACATGGGCGCCCTCTATTAGACCTGGCACATCGAATATTTGGATTTTTGCACCTTTATACTCAAGCATGCCAGGTATTAAGTCAACAGTTGTAAAAGCGTAGTTTGCAATCTTTGTATCTACACCAGTAAGGGCTTTTAGCAGAGAAGACTTTCCAGAATTTGGAAAACCCACAAGGGCAACAGTTGCATCACCTGATTTCTTTACGCTGAATCCCTTACCATGCCTTTTCTTTTTTGATCTGAGCGCCTTGTTTATCTTTGCCATCTTCGCACGCAGTATGCCAAGATACTTGTCAGTAGACTTATTGTACTTTGTTTTTGAATATTCTTTCTTCAATTCTTCAAGTTTCTTTTCGAGCTCAATGCTGTTCATGATGCACCTCTATATTCGAATCCTTTATGCAGATTTGACACTGATTTTTATTTGAAGATCAGCAGACCGATGTCGAGATAGATATGATTTTGCTTTTTATTTTTTAATATCGAACCCTTTAAATTTTGTTGCCATCCCCCTAAAGTTCCTATCGTTTTGGAAAGTGTTAATTAATTTTTTCATCTTAGCAAAATCACTAAGCAAATCCCTGACGTCTTTTTCGGTCACCCCACTTCCTTTTGCTACACGTTTTATTCTACTAGAATCATGCATTATTTTTTCATCTTTTCTTTCTTCAGCAGTCATCGAAGAAATTATTGCCTTATATTTCTTCAATTTCTCTTCGCTTTTGCTTATTACATCCTTTGGTGCATCCACTACACCAAACATGTTCAACATGTTTTTTAAAGGACCCATCTTTGACATTGCTTTGAGTTGGGTGTAAAAAGTCTCAAAATTAAGCTCCTCTATATTAACATCTTCTGGATTTATGTTTGCTTCTTTTATCGCCTCCTGCACCGTAGAAACTATGCCCTCTATATCAGGTATACCAAGCAGTCTTCCCACAAACTTGTTAGGATCGTACAGTTCAAGCGCATTAAGTTTTTCGCCAGTCCCTATGAAAGTTACCCTTGCATTGGCTGCTGCAACAGCACTAAGCGCACCACCACCTTTTCCAGAGCCGTCGAGCTTTGTTATTATCACGCCACTTATTGCTACTGCGCTGTCAAATTCCTTCGCCTGCTTGCTTGCTACCTGCCCTATGTCTGCATTGATAACAAGGAGCTTCTCATCAGGCTTAAAAGCATCAACTACGCGCTTTAGTTCAGTTATGAGCTCGGTATCTAACGCGCTTCTTCCACTTGAATCACAGATTAGCACTTTCTTATCTTTTAGTGCTTCGGCTCCAGCTTGCGCTATCTTGGCTGGATCTTTTTCCCCTTTTATCCCAAAGAACGCTATATTAGCTTGCTTTGCCAATGTAGAAAGCTGTTCATACGCAGCAGGCCTGGAAACATCGCAGCATATTAAACCAGCACTTAAGCCGCGGTCTTGATAAAATTTTGCAAGCTTTGCTGCAGTGGTGGTTTTCCCGGAGCCATATATGCCTAGTAAAATAATCCGCTTTGGCTTCAATTCTGGCTCAAATTTTTTGCCAAGTAGCCTTACTAGTTCTTCATAGACCTTATTCAATATGAAGTCTTTTTGAGACACACCTGGGGGTACTTCCTCATGAAGCGCCGCATCCTCTATGGACTTCGTAAATTCAAAAACAAGCTTTACCTCTACGTCTGCGCTCAAAAGGACTTTTTGAAGTTCTTTGTTGAATTCTTTTATAGTTTTAGAATCTATTATCGTAGCGCCTTTTAGCTTGGCAATCGCCTTTCTTAATCCTTCTCCAAGATCCATTCAACCACAAGTAAATAGAAGAAGATACAATAAATATTTAAGATGTTGAAAATTTAAATAACCTTCATTTTCACTGAATAATATTTGCTAAGCTTATAGTTTTCCCCTTCAGATATTTGATTATATTTAAACTATCACATAAACCCACTTGATTCCATCAATTCTGTCTTTAATTATGTTATTTTTGATATTTAAGTTTTTCATTCTTTTTACAGATACGAAATTGACAGCACATTTGAGATACCACTTTATGAGAGCATGAACAAAATCCCGGTTCATGCAGAACAATATATCTTTACGATTATTTTGCACCTTTCCGGTGCACTATATATCATATAGCGGAAGATGTTGGAAATTATATTTATGTCAACCTTATTGGCCGATGATTCTTTATATTTTACATTTGTTATTTTATCTACAGTATAACGTTTCCGGCAAAATGCCGCACAGGATTTTATAGGCTTTGCTGCCGTTAACGGAATTATAGTGGAGGAAAAGCTAGTATTTATCGTATCGCAATGCAATTCATCTATATTGAAAAGTGTAGTATCTTTGCCTTAGGAGCAAATAAGTAAGCTATAAATTTATATCTTATAAAAATAAATAAGGGGCTCGTAGCTCAGCCTGGTCAGAGCGGCGGTCTTATAAGCCGTAGGTCGAGAGTTCAAATCTCTCCGGGCCCACTTTTTGTTTCGTTATGTGTAAGTAGAGCAGTGCACACATATAGAGGTATTGTTAGTCCCAAAGCTCCTCAAATTTTTTATTGCTTGAGATTATTTCTTTAATCTCTTTTGCCAACTGTGGATCATTTCTTCTAATCCATTCGAGAAGAAGTGATGCGTGTTCTTTTTCGTCGTCCCTGTTATGCTCAAGGATTTTTTTTAAATCGTTGTTTTTAGTTGCACTTATTCTTTCATCATAATACATTATTGCTTGCAATTCCTCAACAAGCGATTGCCTCGCCCTGTTAAGATTTTTCGTATTTTCATCAACATTTTCTTCAGACATTATACCACCATGACTATTTACCTTTAGCTTTCCATATAAGGAGCAAGGAAATAAGTTATTGTAGCGTCGCCGATGTTATAACTCATTTTTATTGGCTCGTCTGTTTTAAGCGCCATGCTTATCGGACTTCCAATAGGGCAGGATTTTACCATGTTTTCAAGATACTCCAGATTGAAAGTGGCGTTTGCTGTTTTTTGCGTTTCTAGCTTTTTTATTACGTTTCCATCAGACTCGTGTATCTCTTCCAATTCTCCAGAATCACCGTGAGCAGTTATTGTAAAATTATCTTTTGCTGCTTTGAAAGAAATATATGATGAAATAAGGTTCGCATCTTTAATTATCTCTTTTAGAGGTTCGCCAGAAACTTCTATATTCGCATCGAACTGAACATTGGGCTCTTTCTCGACATTTTTTCTTACATCTATCAACGGGATTTTATATCTTCTTCTTACCCCTTTTCCTACAAATTCCATAAGAAGTTTTGAATCGGCATCCTTCATTATCAATGTTTCATCGTCCCTTGCCCTTGAAAGCACCTTGCCAAGATTTTCTATATTAAGACCAATACTGGTTGGTTTTTCAACATCGAATTTTGAAAATGCCTTGCTTGGCATGGAAAAAGACACCATACTTATCCCGCTAGGATCCATTGCCTTCAGACTTATACCTTCTTTAGATATGTTGAATGAACCTTCATCTATCAAGCTTACTATTGATTCTACACAATCGCGCCAATACTTTGCATTGTCTATTTTTATTTCAAACATATAATCCCCTTATATAAATATAGCGATGAAAAAGCTTATAATTATACATTATCTTCTTGAGAAGACAAAGAAAAACAATATCGAAATTAAAATTAAGATTATAGTCAACAACTCTACAAAGATTAAAGAAGAAGAGGATGTACCGAAGGCAAAAGGTATAGGCCCTATTAAGATTATTCCTGCTGAGCTTGTATTCTGCATGCTTGAATTTGAATTTTTTGGATTCAAATTTAAAAAAGTATAAAATAATAAAATTGTAAATCCTAAGATTACAAGAAAAAATCCTATAAAAGATATATAATTATACATTGCAATGAAATAAGTTGTAAAAAGATAAAAAGGTATTGAAATGATTGGGATTTTTTACTCTAACCAAGACAAAGCATCGCTCAATATTGCCAACTATTTGAAGAGAGAATATTCCTTTAGTGAAAATTCAGTTTCTGGGAAAAGATGTTTTTCACGTGGGGATGTTAATATATATGAAACTAACGACCAACTTATCAACCTTGACGACTTAGATGGATATGGACTTGAACTTATTTTCTTCCTCAGCAAGCACAGCAGTGCACAAGGCATATCTGCATTTACTACACACGCAACAGGAAACTGGACAAGGGAAGCTAGGCTTGGTGGCAAGCCATATGAACTCTCATATGCTGCCCCTTTGGAAATGCTCGAAATGTTAAGAAATTATAAGAAAAAGAACATTGAAGGTATAGAGGTAACATATGAAGCAACACACCATGGCCCGCTGTTAAAAACACCTTCACTATTCGTAGAAATAGGTGGAAATCAATCAACCATAGAAAATGAGGAGTATGCTAAAGTTGTGGGTGATGCAGTATATGGTGTGCTTGATAAAAAAAATATAGAGTTTGAAAAGGTAGCAATAGGCATAGGAAATACGCATTACCCTATGAGATTTACCGAACTTGCGCTTAGCAAAGGCTATGCTTTTGCACATATGTTACCTAAATATGCAATAGAGAACAATGGGGAAAATTTTTTTATGCTTGAACAAGCTGTTATCAGATCAAGCAAGCCGATTGATGCTGCAGTAATAGACTGGAAAAGCATAAACTCAGAAACAAGAAATAAAGTCATTGCAGAATTAAATAAATTAGGCTTAGACTATGAAAGAGCTTAGATTTTTTATTATTGTTGCGCTCTTTGCGTTGCCGATATGCACACATGCACAGTATTGGTTTCAGTTTGGGGCTAGAGGAGGTACAAGTGCTTCGATGAATAATGGCGCAAGTGTAGAAATAAAAACCATACAGCAGAATATAAGTCAAGGCTCGCTTGGCTTTTGGGTTGGAGAAACGCTCTCAAATGATGCTTTTGTTCAATGTGGCTATCTCATAGAAAATGAAACAGGAAACTATCCGAGTATCTGCAATGAAAGTGGTTGCTTCAACTACCAAGTTATTAACGCAGGTGATGCAGAATGGTTTTATGAATATTTTCCACCTAATTATAACGGCGGTTTTCTTGGAGGAATAGGTCCAGAAGGGTCGGCAGGCATAAATGGAAGCATGCATAGATATGGCTTTTATTCTGTAGGCAATACCTGGTATTTTACTTTTGATGGAAAGATAGAAGGAAGTGCAGAATTAGGTACGGATTCATCCGGCAATAATGTGCCAGTCGCATTTGGTGAAGTGGCAAATACAAGCATAAATTATGAATATATAAAGGATGTTTTGTTTGAAAATTTGAGCGCGTATCAGTACAATAAATGGTACCAAGTGGCAAAAGGATATTCATATATAGGTTATGGTGTAGGGAGCGAAAATAATGAAAAAAACCTGTATGGTGTTAAGGAAATTGGCAGTATTGTAAATTATTTTGAAGTTGGCTCAGGTCTTCCGCAACTTTATAATGGTACTGTGCTTTGGAACCTTGGTTATTATCTTATAATAAAATCACAGTATGGCAATATAGGCAATACAACAAAATATGTTGCTTATTCTAAGGTGAGAATCAGCGCCCCTCAATATATTTATCTCTCGCCAGACACCAAGGCTGTTTTTTCTGGATGGATTGGCAAAGGTTTTGGTTCATATACTGGCCCAGACAATAGCAGTGAAATAAGTATAGATGGTAATATAACTGAAACAGCACAATGGAAAATTGAGTATTTTGTGGGAATTTCTTCACAATACGGCACTGCAAAGGGAACTGGATGGTATGAAAATGGGAGCATTATTGAATATAATATAACCCCAGACGTTGTATATAAAAATAACACAACCAGGTTTGTTTTTATGGGATGGAGCAACGGCAACAGAAACCTAGTGGGTTATGCGACTGCAAGCAAACCCGCAAATATAAGTGCAGAATGGGAGCCTGAATATTTAGTATTAGCAAAAACACCTTATGGAAATGCTACAGGAACAGGCTGGTATAAAGCAGGAAGCACTGCCAATTTGAGTTTGCAGCATACTATAATAAATCAGACCACAAGCAAAAGGATGGCTTTTTATGAATGGAGCAATGGGAACACAAGCCCGACATTTTCCATTTCCGTGAGTAAGCCAATTAGTATATCTGCCAAATTTAAGAATGAATATTTGGTAAAAATTGTTGCTGAAAATGCCTACGGCCAACCTATTAATGTTACATATATGGGCATAAACGGGAAACAGACAAATGGGACTATGTTTTTGTTTGGGGGAAATGGATCTGTTGTTAATTATGTAATGTATAAAGGGGTTAGAATTTATTCCGATAAAGAACTTAATGTATCTGGGCCAGAGAGAATAAATATAACCTTGAGTGTATATAACGTAAAAATAGAAACAACAGATATTTTTGGCTTGCCGATAAACGCTTATGCAATGCTTACCTTTTCCAACAAAACTACCTATAGCAAATATACAAATGGGAATTTGGAGCTAACAAACGTGCCATATGGATATGTAAATGCAAGCATATCTTATATTGGGATAACACAACATGCCCTTGTGACAGGTGGAGGAGGGACTACATTGATCTTCTTTTCATTGACAGATTTTGCAGTTGTTATTATGGTAGGGGGTGCAATAGCCGCAACATACTTTATTTCAAAAAGGAGATTCAAACAAACATCATGAAAAATAGAAAAAATTATATGTATTAATATTCATAATAAATTTGTGATTAATTGAAAGTTGCAATCTTCATACCGCCCAAAGATTTTAGGGATGAATCGTTTTCTATGGTAAAGCTCATACTTGAGAAATGGAAGGTTAATGATATTATAACGAGCTACTCCACAAAAGAATGCATAGGTAAGCATGGAATGGCATGCAAGCCAGACATAAACGCAGCAAAAATAAATGTGGAGGATTTTGATGGTATCATATTGATAGATGGAGAAGGCATCGATGAATACAAACTTTATGATTTTAGGCCGCTACTTGATTTAATAAGACACTTTTATGATTCAAGAAAAATTGTAGGCGCAATCGGGAATGCAGTAAAAATTGTGGCACGCTCAAATATAATTGCGGATGCGAATATCTCAGCCACGGTAGACGAGGATACCCAAAGGCTCATTAGGATATATCATGGTAAAAATTCCCCTATGGAAATAGAATTTGACAGGAATATAATAACTGCAAGAAATCCGGAAAATACAGAGATGTTTGCTCAGGTGTTTCTTGAGAAGCTTGGCGTAAAATAATTATTTATAAAAAAAGTGGTTTTCCCAACCACATTTGCACTTATATACAATAAAATGTTTTGAACTTGCAATAGTTACGTCGCAGTTAATTCCCGGTATCAAAAAATTATTGCATTTCTTACATATTTTGAACTTGCTCTTTTTTGGTATTTTTATTTTATGATGCATGCTTATCATTCTGGCAAGCCACACATATCTTTTTGAAAGATTTATAGAGAAAATAGTGTTTCTTTTTGCATTGGCTTCTGCCAACTCCAGAAGTCGACTTATTCTATAACTTGCAACCTTATTTAAAAGTTTTTCATCAACAGGCATATATAATTCTCTGGGGGAAGTATTATATTTTTATTAGTTTAGCAATATGGGCGTGCCATAAGAGGTGGCTGTTGAAATACAGTGATTGACCTATTGCAAGGTGTTTTATATTTTTATTCTGAATGTAAAGTATGCTAGGTAAGATCCTCGAGATAGCATACAAGTATCCTTTTTCAAAGGAAGCAAAAGAGGCTATAAAAAATCTGCCAGAAGCTAATAAAATAGAGCAAAAGTACCTCGAGCTAGGCAAGCTTAGGCTTACAGAAGCGCTTGACAAAAGAGTTATAGAATTCAGTGAATCTGACTCTGATGAACTTAGGTTGAGCTATCTTATAAGTTATGTATATGCCCGCATGCTGGCAAGCGCTCTCGGAGGCTTGGCAGTAAGCATCTTCGCAGAAGCAGAGGCAAGAAGGGTTGCAAGCGCTCTCGCATCAGAGACGGTTGAAAATATAAAGTATATAGGTGAGGAGCTAGATATAAAGATAGGAACAGAAGGGGATATGTTCCTGGTAAGTTTTGGCACGTACTTAGAAAATGCTCCGAAGAAAGAGGAGTATCTCCTCATACACCAGAGGCTAAGCAAAGGGATAGTGTATATTGAAAGGTACAAGCTTATAGGCTTGCTAGAAAATGCCTCGCGTAAGGCAATACTTCAAGGCTTGCCAATAGCCAAGAGAGCACTTCCGAGAGAGATTTTAGATTTTTCAAAAGGGATAAAAATACCAGTTGAGGAGGTAAAGATAAGTGGAGACATTAAGGGGAAATATGCTTGGATAGAGAAACTTCTATCACATCCACTACCAGATTTCAGGCATAGAGTAGTAAATCTTATACTTGCTCCGTATTTCACAAACATAATGGGCTTGAGTGAGGAAGAGGCAATCAAAAGAATAATACAGTATATAGAAAAATGCAAGGAGATAAACCCAGATACCAAAGTAGGTGAGCAGTATATCACATACCAAGTAAAATATGCCAAGGCGAAAGGGCTTAAACCTCTTTCTATGGAAAAAGCAAAAGAGATGCTTTCTGGAATTATAGATTTCGGCGAATTTAACTAACGATGCGCCTTTCTACACTCAATTTTGAACTGAAAGTTAGATATGTGCAAAATATGCTATGCGTCTGGGGGGGGCGGTTAGGTAGCTTGAGGCGGATTCAAGGTTACAGCTAAGCTAGCCAAAAAGCTCTATAAGAAAGTCTGTTGCCCCAGTATCTTTCGGAAATGCCTCTCCGTTTGGGGCTTTCACAGGAAGTCCTATCTCGCTTGCAACCCTCAACAGCTCTGAAGTGTCAACAACCCTCTCAGTGGAAAGTTCATAATATTTTAAGTTGCCAGCGTTCGACACCTTGACTGTAAAAGTAAGCTGCTGAAGCATGCCGCTCCTTTTGACTCTTATCTTTATGCTCCCTTTTTTTACTATCTGCTTAGCAAAATCACTTATCATAGAATCAACAAAAAAAGACCATATAACGTAGTATAAACAGCTATAAATAGATATGCTGTGTTATTTTAAATATGCTTTCTGAATATGTGGAATTGCTTGTATTTGCGCTCTTTTCGCTGCTTGTGCCTGTTGCCATGATCTTTGTGTCAAAGCTACTTGGGCCGATAGAGGAATATAATCCAATAAAAAATTCAAGCTATGAGAGTGCCGAGGCACCTATCGGGCGCAAAGTAAGTATAATGCAGGAGTATTTTTATTATTTTACAATCTTTATTGCTTTTGAGATAACAGTTGCCATTGCCATATTGTGGGCGGCGTCAGCAAGGGTTGTTGATTATAATCAGGATATATTAATCTCTTTTCTTTTCATATTTTCTACGCTGCTTGTGATAACGAGTATTGCTATAGCAAGGGTGAAGTAAATGGAAGATTTTGAAAATGCTAGGAGGGAGATGGAACAAGTCGTCGCAGATTCGCTTAAAACATATAAGGCGCCAACTGGTGCTTTTTTTACAAATCTGAAAGAGGCCACCAAAGCAATAGCAAGCGGCACCATACGCTGGACTAGAAAAAATTCGCTTTGGCCTATGCAATTTGGTCTTGCGTGTTGTGCTATGGAACTTATGGATTTTGGTTCATCTAGGATAGACGCTGAAAGAAAAGGATATCTTTTGTTTAGGGGCACCCCAAGGCAATGTGATGTTATGATAGTTGCAGGATGGGTAACAAAGGCAGTCGCACCAGAAATAAAAAGGCTATATGAACAAATGGCAAAGCCAAGATATGTGATAGCATATGGGGAATGCGCAGTCAGTGGTGGGCCATGGTGGGAAAGCTACAATATAATTAAAGGTATAGACCAGATACTTCCCGTTGATATTTACGTGGCAGGATGCCCTCCAAAACCAGAAAATCTTTTTGAGGCGTTGATGAAGCTTCAGGAAAAAGTTGGTGGTAAGATTGAAGATTAAAAAGGAAGATTTGAGGGAACAGCTGAAAGAAGCGCAGAAAGAAGGTTTCGATTATTTAACAAAGATAACAGCAACAGATTATATAAATTACTTGGAAATTATTTATTTTATAAGAAATATGGAAAACAAGAAAGAGATAAATATAAAAGTAGAGATTAAAAATGATGAGAGCATACCCAGCATAGTTGATATATATAAGGCGGCAGATTTTTATGAGAGGGAGCTTAGTGAGATGTTTGGTATAGAAATAGAAGGAAGAAAGGTAAAAAAACTTCTTTTGGAGAAATGGGATGGCAAAGAAGCGCCTTTGAGAAAAAGTTTTATCTGGGGATCAGAATATACTGGTGATTAATAATGCTGACTAGGATAAATGTAGGTCCTATACATCCAAGCACTCATGGTGTGCTTAGGCTTGTAGTAACGCTTGACGGCGATACCATTGTCGATGTAGAGCCACACGTCGGCTTTCTTCATAGAGGGGTTGAAAAACTCGTGGAAAATAGGATGTATATGCAAAATGAAGGATATATGGAAAAATTAGATTATGCCGCGCCAATGGCATATAGCGACCTTTATGTTGCAGCTGTAGAGGAGACAATGGGAATACAAGTAAAAGAAAGGGCAAAATATGTGAGGCTCATACTACTCGAATTTCAGAGAATAGCAAGCCATCTTCTTTGGCTTGGAACCTCATGCAACGACATCGGGCAGATGTTCACAATGTTCATGTGGACTTTGAAAGATAGGGATCTGATACTTAACTTGCTACAAGATGTTACAGGTAGCAGGATGTTTTATGTCAACATGAGGCTTGGTGGAGTATCGATAGATTTGCCTCCGAATTTCGAAGAACATGCAAGCAAGTTGCTAGATTATCTTGAAAGGAGAATAAAAGATTATGAGACATACTTAGAAAAGAATCCGATTTTCTTGGAGAGAACTAGGAATGTGGGTATTTTAAAGAAAAAAGAAGCAATAGAGCTTGGTGTTACAGGACCTGTGCTTAGGGCATCCGGGGTAAATTTTGATGTAAGGAATGATTACAGCTACTATGTTTACAGCAAGCTGCACTTCATACCGCAGATTCAAGTCAAGGGTGACGTATTCTCAAGGTACAAAGTAAGGATGCTTGAAATGAAGGAAAGCATAAAACTTATACGCGATGCTATGAAATCCATACCGGAAGGAGACGCTCTTGGAATGCCTATAAAACTTATATCACCCGAGGTTAAAGAAAGTGAGATAATAGTAAGAAGAGAATTGCCAAGGGGCGAGGGAATGATCTTTATGAAAACAGACAAGCAGAAGCCATACCGCCTCTCAATAAGATCACCAGCTTTCATAAATCTGTCGCCTTTAAGATATATTGCAAAAGGGGCCAAGTATGCTGATCTTTTTGCCATACTTGGAAGTCTGGATTTGGTGATGGCAGATGTTGACAAATGAAATAGTAGATGTGATCAAAGATACAGTAATAATCTTTGTGTTTATTGTGTTTTTTGATTACGTCTTTGGCTGGATAGAGAGAAAGATAATCGCCAAAGCTCAGCTCAGGCATGGTCCCACATATGTTGGAAAATTTGGATTGCTGCAAAACTTTGCAGATATAGTAAAGCTTCTTGCAAAAGAAAATATAGTCCCAAGCAACGCTGACAAGCTTGTCTTTTCTTTGGCACCGATAATACTACTTGCGCTCATTATTTTTCTTATATACTTAGTGCAATTCTCTAGCACAATAGGCCTCAGCTTAAGCCTTGGATTGTTAGCGATATTTGTGCTTCTCTCTTTCGCTCCGATTTTAATATTTCTCATAGGGGCTTCGAGCGGAAACAAATTTGCAGCGATAAGCGCACAAAGGTCCGTAATAATGTCGCTAGGATATGAAATACCGATGATTCTTGCGGTTGTGGGGGTTGCGCTTTACTCTGGAAGCTTTAATATATATAATATTGTCAATGCGCAATCTAAAACACCGTTTATACTCTTAATGCCAATAGGCTTTGCTGTGTTCTTTATAGCGATGTTGGCTGAGTTAGAAAGGCCACCTTTTGATTTAAGGGAAGCAGATAGCGAGCTTATAGCGGGGTGGCTTGTTGATGTGGGCGCACCGTATTATGCAATTGCACTTTTTGTTGATTATACAAGGATGTTCTTGGGTTCGCTTCTTATTTCAATAATGTTCCTTGGAGGGTGGCTTGGGCCAGATCTGCCACAGGTAGCATGGCTCTTTGCAAAGGCATTTCTTGTTGCAATTGCAATAGTGATAATAAGATCCACAGCAGTAAGAATGAAGCTTGACAAACTCATGAGTTTCGGATGGTTCTGGCTCCTTCCATTTTCAATCCTTAATATTATATTAATATTTTTATTATTAGTTAGGTAATTATATGTTAAGACCATTGATTAAAACTATCGGCGCCCTTGAAAAGGACAGATTTACAACAGATTTTCCGGAAGAAAGGGAAATACAGCCAGATAATTATAGGGGCATACATAAACTTGACATAAATACGTGCATAAGCTGTGGGGCATGCGAAAGAATATGTCCAAATAAAACAATAACAATGATAGAAGCAGAAACAGAAAAAGGAAGAAGAAAGCTCCCACAGATAGATTTGGAGAGGTGCCTTTTTTGCGGGCTTTGCGAGGAGGTATGTCCAACCCATTGCCTTGTGCTGACCAAGAATTATGATTTTGTAAAAAAAGATAGGAGATATTTTATAAAGAGACCAGAAGAGCTGAAATAAATTGCGGCTGTATTGTATGTATTTGTTATTAAAGTGGTGGAGAAATGATTATTGAGATTGCGATGCTCTTTGCCGTTGCGTTTTTCACGCTAGGATCTGCGTTTTTCATATTTGCATCTAAAAGCATATTTCATGCAGCTATAGCACTTGCTTTCACTTTCTTTGGAAGCGCTATGGCGCTTCTTTTCGCCTCGCAAAGCATACTAGCTCTGCTCCAGCTCTTTGTGCTTGTTGGAGGATTTTCAACTTATTTGATAATTGCATTCTCACAAGAGAACAAAGAAAAAAGAAGTGTTAACATGGTGTATTTTTCAGTGCTTGCGATAGTAATTGCAGTCTCTTTCGCGCTTATGTTCATGCCTATTGGCGGAAGCACCACACACACAAGCAACGGCTTCCTCGCGAGTTTTGAAAGCCTAGAAGAAAATACACCCTATCTGCTCTATGTTATTGCGTTTATTCCTTTTGCTGGAGCTATAGGTAGTATTTTATTGGTAAAAAAGAGGGTGATTAAATAATTTTGCTTATTTACTTGAGTATTGCTCTTTTGGGTATTGGTACAGCAGGAGTTATTTCTAGTAAGAACATAATTATAACAGTATTTTCAATAGAATTGATGTTTCTTTCGAGTATAATACTTTTAGGATATGGAATGAGTTATAATCAGAATGCTGGCGGGGCAGGGATGTTGCTCGCGATTTGGGCAGTTGGAGCCCTTGATATCGTTGTACTAGTGGCATTATATCAAATACTTAGCCCGATAGAATCATTTAGCTTGAAGAAGTTTGAAAATTATAAGGGATAGGATATGATTGCGTTTGTTGTATTGCTGCCTTTTCTTGTTGCTTTGCTACTTGCCGCGCTGCTCAAGAACAATAAAAATATAGCTTATATTTCAATAGCCGCAAGCTTTGCGAGCATTGCACTGCTGCCTTTTGTAAGTATGGGTAGTTATTCGATTGGGTGGTTTAGTATTAGTGCACTGAATATAAGCCTTATGAGTTCTGTTTCAGGCACCAATATGGTACTGCTCACGATAGTTTTAGGGCTTGCGCCTTTTGTATATATATATTCTTTAGAATACTTCAAAGACAGATCACAGCTAAAAAGGTATTATATAGAATTGCTTGCTTTTACTATTGCAATTACAATGTTCTCGATTTCGGGCAACTTCATAACCCTCTTTATAGCCTGGGAATTTCTTAGTGTGACCAGTTATCTTCTCATCGGTTTTCTGTATGCAAAAAAAAGTGCGTCCGTTGCAGCAAGGAAGGTAATAACTATTATATTTATAGGAGATATCGCCCTCATCCTTTCAATTGCTTTATTTTGGAATGCGTATGGTACATTTACTTTTTCACAGATAATCAAAGAAAGCGGTGGAGGGGCTGAGCTTACTGCAGCAACACTTCTTCTTATGTTGGCAATTTTCACCAAATCGGCACAGTTTCCATTTCACGAGTGGCTCCCTGATGCAATGGAAGGACCGGTTCCAGTATCCGCATATTTGCATTCCGCCACAATGGTAAAAGCAGGAGTGTTCGTTGCGATAGTGCTTTTCCCTATATTTTTACATGCAGGCATGCTTGAATATTTTGTTGTATTTGGCTTGCTCACTGCAATTATTGCTGTCACAAATGCAATGAGGGAAACGCATGTGAAGAGAATCCTCGCATACTCTACTGTTGAAGAGCTCGCACTTATGCTAAGTGCAATAGGTTTTGGAGCATTGGGGGCTGCACTTTATTTCTTTTTTGCACAGGCGATATATAAGGCACTTCTTTTCTTCAGTTCTGGAATAATGATAGAGGCAAATGAAAGTGAGAACATAAATGCGATATATGGTCTCAGAAAGAATAAGCTTATTTATTTCTCAACGCTGTTTGGCGTGCTTGCGCTTGCAGGGTTTATTCCATTTGATGGGTTCTTTGCTAATATAGGCATAGGCGGCGCTTTTCAAAGCAATCTTATCGCATATGTTATTCTTAGTTTCATTTCGATAGGGACCAGCTTCTTTATATTTAGATGGTTCTTTGCAACATCAAAAGATACAAAAAACAAGAACATAAATATTATATATCTTTCAGAGCCGAGAGATGTGGTATTGCTGGTGGCAGCGCTTGCAGTTCTTACAGTTTTGGCAAGTGCTGTCTTCTTTTATTTTGGTTACTTTGGATTTAAATTGTCGTTCAGCATTATTGAAGCCACAGTTGAGACACTGCTTATTTGCGCAGGCTTGATACTAAGCTACCTCGTTTATTACAAGCAAAAAATTTCAGCAAAGCTTGGGATAGTTGACAAATTTTTATACAACAGCCCAGCAGTGAATTTCTTATACTATACTGTTGGAAATTTTGTATATATAATTGGGGAGGGCATAGCGATGTTCGACTTATATTTGAATGACCTGTTCGATTGGATAGGACATTTGGCAAACATGCTGGGCGAAAAAATTAGATTGGTTGAAAATGGGGATGTCAGCTTTTATGTTTTGATATTTATAATAGGCGCAATAATAATATGGGTTCTTATGGTATTTATATGATTCCGATATTATTGATTATGTTACTTATCCCACTTGCGGGAATTGCTTTAGTTATAATGACCAGGCGCTGGGGGAGCGAAATTGCGATAATCGTAGCGGCACTTGAATTTATCTTTTTCCTTATAGCGTCGGTTGCATTCATACATATAGGCAATGTCAATGAAAGCTATGTGCTTATGCCAGCAATAAATGTAAATTTAGATCTTGGAATGAATAATATATCTTTCATTTTTATGTTTCTCACTGTTGTTGTGTTTCTAGCTGCAAGCATTGCAAGCAGGTTCTTTGTAGAAGAGGAAAGACTAGGATATAATTTACTTATTATGCTTGGCGAAGCGGGTTCAATAGGACTATTTTTATCTGGGAATCTTTTTGTGCTTTATCTTTTTTGGGACCTCAGTATAATAGTGATGTTTTTTATGCTCTTCCATTTTGGTAGCTATGATAGAAGGTATGCTTCCATAAAATTTATCATTTATTCAATATTTTCAAGTTCACTTCTTCTGATAGGGATAATACTTATTTACTTTAACCTTCCAACCCATAGCTTTAGCATAAATCAGCTCCTTAATATGGGCTACTTAATACCGAAAAATACACAGATACTGATATTCGCTCTGCTTCTCACAGCGTTTATGGTAAAGATGCCAGTATTTCCGTTCCATTCATGGGCCCCTGATGCATATTCTGAATCGAATTCTGGCGGAGCTATTCTTCTTTCTGGTGTTCTTTCAAAATTTGGAGTATATGGATTAATTATACTCTTTATTTCGCTACCGATAGCAAAGGAGTATTCAATATATGTTGGGATTCTTTTCGCCCTTTCATCTATATATGGAGCAGCCACAGCAATGAGCCAAAAAAACCTCAAAAGGATGCTTTCTTATTTAAGCATAAGCGAAATTGGTATTTTAGGTTTTGCCGTAGCAACAATGAATGTGCTTGGAATGAGCGCTGCACTTTTTGGGTCGCTTAGCCACGCTCTTGTAATAAGCTTGCTTTTTCTTATTGTTTTTGGCATAGAAAAAGTTTTTGGCACGCCCACAATAGATAGGTTAGGTGGTATAACAAAAGAGAGTTGGTTTATAGGATATCTCTTCCTTTTTGGAATACTAGCTACAATAGGGCTGCCACTTACTAGCGGCTTTATATCGGACTTACTTATGTTCTTGGGTGGGGTAAAGAGTTTTGGTATAATTATAATGCTTCCCGCAATTGCATTGATAATAAATGCTGCATATCTATTTTGGACATATGAAAGGGTTTTTCTTATTGGAAATGAGGCGGAAAGGTATGACATACTTGACAATAGTGTTATAGCAAGCTTCGTCTTGCTTGCAGCATTTATAATAGTTATAGGTATATTTCCACAAATTGTTTTGAATGGAATAGGTGCAATTTTATGATTACAATCTTTCTTGGGATTTCACTGGCTGCTGCCCTTTATATTATTTCCAGCATTATTGCCAATATTATAAAAAGCAAGAAGATAGGTTTTGCATTTAGCAATGCTTTCCTTGTAATTTTGTTTTTCTTGTTCATGCTCACCATTACCAATAATTACTTTGGCTTGCATCTTGACAGCATGCTTAGCATGAATTCATTTTCAGTGTTTATGGCACTTACTGTTACTTTAGGTATGATTCTCATACATTTCATTGCATATGGTGAAGAGCACTATCTAGAGTTTTCTCTTTTTTCAGGATTCTCGTTCTTTGGGATGCTTCTCGTAATAATGTCTACAAATATAATAGTACTCTTTCTTGGGTTAGAGGCACTTGCCATACCAATGGTAATGATGCTGCTTCTTTCAAATAAGTGGCTTGAAGCAGGCATAAAATACTTTGTTGTCGTTATCGTTTCAGCGGGCTTGTTCGCATTTGGTGCAGCAGTATTGTTTATCTTTGGAGGAAACCTGCAAATTATAAACCACAACAATATAGGAGACACCATAGCAATGCTTTTCTTCGTTGTATCTCTTGGTATAGAGTCTGGTTTATTTCCATTTAATTTATGGATACCTGACGTGTACCAAGGTGGCCCTAGCTTTGTGACTGCTATGCTTGGGGGCATAAACAAAAAAGTAGGAATTGTGGCACTCATTTATATATTGCTGATTGTTTTTCCATATATGTCGCAAAACCTCCTACTCTTCTTTGCAGTGCTAACAATGATTTACGGCAACCTTGCTGCGTTACCGCAGAAAAATGTGAAAAGAATGCTTGCATATTCTTCCATATCACAAGTGGGATATATTTTAATAGGGCTCGCTACTATTAGCAGATATGGCTTGGCGGCAAGCATTTTCCAAATTTTTGCCCATATGTTTGCATTTATTGGAGTATTTGCAATTGTAGGAGCACTTGAATCAAAAGAGAGAACAGAAATAAAAGATTATATAGGCCTTAACAACGAGAATAAAATAATGGCTTTCGCGCTGTCACTGTTCTTATTTTCTATGATGGGGGTACCTTTCACAATTGGATTTGTAGGAAAATTTATGCTTTTTTCTAGCGCGGTATATTCCAATTTTGTTTGGCTCGCAGTGCTTGGAATAATAGCCACATTGATATCTGTATATTATTACGCAAAAGTAATAATTGCAGTATATACAAACAAGGCAAATGCCCGCCATGTTAATATGCGGCTTTCTTTATATTTCGTTATATTCGTGAGCATGATAATAGTTGTCCTTTTTGGTGTATTTCCTTCTGCTATAATAAGCCTTGCACAGGCTGCTGCACAAAATATAATTTAGGGGCATTGTTGGAAAATAACCCAACAGATTAGGCATATAATATTTAACAGAATTTAATTAGGATAAAATCAGAATTTAATAGGGATAAAATAAGGGATAAAAAATTATTTATGATATTAATATTATGGAAGATTCTCGAGATTTGTATCAAGGCATGGTAAATAAGGAGAATGCAAAACTCTTTGAAAAAGAAAGGAAAGTAGATATTAAAGACCTGCTTGAGGGAAAGGTACCGTTGGGAAGCATCATAGAAATTGAAGATTATGTTTACAGAATATTTAATCCAAAAAAATTTGAAAAAGAAGGAAAAGAGAGAATTTTAAGAAGCATGATATTAGGCGATATTGAGAGAAGTATAAGAGTCACGCTCTGGAACAAAAGCTCTTTTCTTGTGGACTCCATACCAATAGAAAGAGGAGATAAGATATTCGCTAGCAACCTTCTATTAAGGAAGGGTCTTACCGATTTTGAACTTTCAAGCACGCAAAACACATTTTTCAACAAAATAGCACAATCGAATATTGACTTGGTGGAATTTTCTTTATTGAAGGAAGGAAAAAATATCGATATTTATGGCAAGATTACTGAAATAGGATCGCCAAAATATTTTAAAGACCAGAACGGAAAAGACAGGAAGGTTGTCAGATGCGTCATTACTGATGGCATTACAAGTGTCAATGCAGTATTTTGGGACTCATCATGCGACTATGTAATGACACTACACCCTGGAGATTTCATAAAAATAGAATTTGCTTCGGTAAAAAATGATAACAAAAGCATAGAAGTAAATGCAAATAATTTCTCAAGAATTGCTTCTGATAGATATTTTAAAAACAAGCTAAATAGAAAATATAAGGGATGAACTGGGGCTCACAGAAGGGCAAATATATGATTTGCAATAACAACAATTGTCCAACTGCAAATATATCGCATCTGAGATAATTGTTGAATCACTCACAAGAATGTATATTTTATACCTGAATTACTAACGCTGCCCGTATGTAGAAAGAAAAGAGAGATATTTGCCAATCACCATGCTTGGTGCGGAAGGTTTTGTCTTTTCTATAAGCTCTTCTATATCTTTCATACTTATTTTTACCTCTTTTTGCTGTGTGACTGATGCCTCCAATGCATTCATTTTTACCTGTCTGCACAAGTTTGCAATATCCGCACCCGTCAAGCCTGGAGTTTCATTGCCAAGTTTGTTGAAGTCTATATCCTCTTCTAGCGGAGCTTTTTTAAGATAAAGAGAAAAGAGTTCACTGCGCTGCTCTTCGTTTGGCGGCGGCACAAAGATAAGCTTGTCGAATCTACCTGCCCTCAGCAAAGCAGAATCGAGTGAATCTGGCCTGTTTGTTGCACCCACCAATACTATATTTGATGCAGCCTTCAACCCATCTAGCTCTTCAAGAAATTCCCCAGTAAGCGCAGTACCAAGTTCGCTTGCATGCTCACGGTTTGGCACTACAGCATCAATTTCATCCACAAATATGATTGAAGGGGCATTTTCCTTTGCCCTGTTAAATGCATCTTTTATTGCGAGCAGCGCTTTGTCCGATGAAATTTTTGCTATCTCGGCACCAGAAATGGTTATCATATGCACATCACCTATCTCTGAAGCCACTGCACGCAAGAGCATAGTCTTTCCTGTGCCTGGCGGGCCAAAAAGAAGTATACCTTTTATGTTTCGGATATCATATTTTTTTACTAGGTCTGGGTGCAATATAGGTATTTCTACAGCCTCGTATATTGCTTTTTTAGCATCCTCTAATCCGATTACACTGTCAAGCGAAACTTTTTCTTCATTTTCTTTTTCTAATAGCTCAGGATGGAGCCTCCTTTCATAATCCAGCTTGAAAGTAGTATATTCTTCTATTAAACTCAAGGAAGTAGAAGGCTTTGTTGCTTTTATCACATCTATTAAATCTTTCATTGTTAATTCCAAAACCTTGTTCATTGCTGTTGCTTCCTCAGCGACTTCACGAGCCGCCTCGTCACATACATTTTTTATATCAGCTCCAGAATATCTCTCTGTTATTCCTGCAAGCTTATCAAAATCAATATCATTACCCACAGGCAATTTATTTAGATAATACTTAAACAGCTCAGCTCTTCCGTGAGCATCTGGCAGAGGCATGTAAATTAATTTATCAAATCTGCCAGGCCTTAAAATACTGGGGTCTATAAGGTTAGGGGCATTTGTTGCTCCAACGATTACCACATTTTCTATTTTTTGGAAACCATCCATTTCGCTAAGCAAAGTAGAAAGAATTTGCTTACCCGCCTCGCTTTGAGCCTCTCTCATTCCCGCTATGCCATCTATTTCGTCAAAGAACAAGACACAAGGTGTATGCTTCTTTGCAACGGCAAATATGCTTGATATCCTTTGGGCGCTTTCCCCAGAATATGGTGAGAGTATTGAAGATGCCTTAATGTAGAAAAATCCAGCCCTTATCTCATTAGCAAGAGCCCTCATCATAAGTGTCTTTCCTGTGCCTGGCGGGCCAAAAAGAAGTATACCTTTTGTAGGTTTTACCCCATATGCTCCGGAAATCTCCCTGTGCTCTATCGGGGATATTATAGCTGTTTTGAGCTCTTCTTTTGTTGCCTCGTAATTAGCTATATCTTCAAGAGTCTCGTTAGCACCACTTGTTAAATCCTCAAATCCTTCGCCAAAATGAGCCATGAAGTCATGCTTCATTACCTCTAGCGCCTTAACTACAGAAATATCATTTAACTCTAAAAAGAGAAGCACAAAAGGTGTTATTATAAAGCCTATAAATGGATAGAAATTATAAGGACTGTTTGTGAAATATGAAAGGGCAACATATGCAATTGGGATAAGCACGCTGAATGTACTTGCTACACTACCTTTATATTTCGATCTACTGCTTATTACATAGTTGCCCATAATTATTACAACAATAGCCCAAAGCACAATCTCTATACCGACATTTGCCAACTGTGATGAAATTGATAAAGAAGAAAGGAATAATGCATCAGTTATGCTGCCAGTAACTTTAAAGCTGAAAAATTCATCAAGAGAGCTAGACCAAGCAGAACTTATATTAGATAGTGAAGGCATTGGTTTTGAAGCCATAAAATAGCCAATATATGGGCTTGAATTTATAACAGAATGCGCAAGACTAGCGTTAAATGCAATGCTGCCTGTGTTTTGTATGTTCGTAAGGCCAGAAATTGAAGCGACTAATAATACAGCAACAATGGCACTTATCATGCCACGCTTTGTGCCCACCACCATAATAGTAAGCACAAATGCAGGTATCTCTAAGAAGTATCCAAGGCTTGAAAAAGGAAGAGCCATTAGCATGTAAATAAAAGTTATGGTTCTATAATGCTTGAAGCCGAATGAAAATGCAATGCCCATGAATATTGCAAACAACCATGCAAGCAAAGGAGCCTGAAATATAAACATTGGTAAAGACTCAAACAAAAGCGCCATCAATCCAATAAGCGGATGCACCATTGTGAGAATGAATGTAAGGACAAGCAGCAATATTATAACAGGAATTGGGAAGAATGGCAAGGCAAATGAAATACTAGTAAGTGCAAACACTGTCGCGAGCGCATCAGGGAAGTTTGCATGCGATACAAATTTTTTAATAACATCTTTTAACCAATAGATTGACATTGGCGTTCTTCTAGCTACGTTTTTGTTTCTTTTCAGCTTCTTTGCGATGCCCACACCGCTGATATTTTTATTTTCTTTGCTTCTCACGCCTGTCGCCTTTGGTTCTCGTTAGCAGATTACCCCAACCTTACTGATGGAACATCCGCCATTTCTATTATCTTGAAACTCCTTATTTCAACGGCAATACCATTTTTCATTTATATTCGCCTTTGATTTTCAACATATTTTTTAAGCATATCCAATGTAATCTGACCCGTAGTTGCAAGAAAATATGACGGGGACCATAAAACACCTTTCCATAATTGTTTTTTAATTTCGGGAAATTTTCTCTGTAATTCTCTCGAAGATATGGTTTTTAATGTATTTATGTATTTTGGTATATTCAATGTTGGCTTTGACTTAAATATCATATAAATATAGTCCTTATCGCACTCGAAATTAATTATTTCCACACCAAAAGATTCACTTATTTCATTTGCCTTTTGCCTGAGAAAGTCTATCAATCTCTCATTCGCAAATATCTTTTTTCTATGATTTACAACTTGTATAAAATGGTATTGCAAAGTGTATATTGAATGCGCACCTTTATCTAATTTATAATTCATATTATCATAGTTTGTATATATTTATTATAACTATAAATACTTTTTATTTATTATAACTATAAATACTTTTCTACGATGGATTGCTCGCTTTCGTTCCGATTTATGCAACAAAAATGCTCTCCCACATATGTTAGATATTGCTATAGTTAGATGCAATTTATTATTATACTTTTATATTATCTATAAATATACTTACAGAGTAGGTGTCAGAGGGACAGAGCAGAAGTTATAATGGTGGCTACTTGGCTGAACGATAGTTCTTTATATTTTACATTCACTACTTTATATGCGGTATGTGTTTCTGGCAGAATTACAGCACAAATATTTATTGGCTGGGCTGCCGTTAACGAAATTATAGCAGAGGAAAAACTAGTATTTATTGTATTGCAATGTAATTTATCCACAACTTGAAGGTGTGGTATTCTTGCCATACAAAGTGAATATTAAAGTTTACCCGTTGTAGCTCAATGGCTAGAGCGGCCGGCTGTAGTTTGATTACCTTTACCAAAAGGAAACCGGCAGGTTGGGTGTTCGACTCACCCCAACGGGAAATATAAACTAAAGTGCAAATATGTTTGATACTTTTCTTGGATATTTTGCAGGCATTCTTACTACAGGAGGAATAATTCCAGAGATAATGAAATTCAATAAGACAAAAAAAGTAGAAGGATTGTCATATATCTGGCTTTTTATAACTATTATTGGCTTAATTTCATGGACAGTTTATGGCTATTTTATAAGGAGCTTACCACTTGCCATTTTAAGCGGAATATCTGCGGTGCTTTATCTCATTCTCACAGGTTTAAAGTTTAGATATTCGATGAATAAAAAATTCAAACTTAAAGAGAAACACAAACATACCACCAAGGTTTAATATGTGAGTTAGTTAAGCTTGGAATTCATATTCAGACAAGATTTGAGTTTATTTGGCAAAGCGTTGATGATTGGAAGATTTAATAAGATTATGCCAGATCTTCTAGCTGAATATATTTAAGATTGAATGGCTAATTAACCAACTATAAAAAGGAGTATTATGCTTTTTCAAGCTCGCCTTCTTGCGCTATGATTAATGGTCTTGATTCCACTATTGCTCTTGCAATCTTTTCCCTCCCACTTTCTAGCAAGCGCCATGCCGTACCCCTAGAAGTTTTCATTCTTTCTGCAATTTCTTCCTGTGTAAGCTTTTCTATATCGCTAAGTCTCACAGCCTCAAATTCTGGATAAAGGAGTTTTATAGGATCTTTATTTAGCATAGGTCTAGGTATGAAAATCTTGAATCGTGGCATCTCTTCTATGAAAAGATGCGAATGAGGCCTACCTGGCCCACCGTGATGTGCGTACCATCTCCATCCTTGCATGTTATCAGTATTATTTCAATAGAAAGATTTAAATATGTGTATATGCACAAAATATTATGTGCAAAAGCACAAAAAGGTGATAAAATGTCCAGATTTGGAAGAGGAAATAGAATGGGAAATTGTATCTATAGGGATTATGGAATGGGCTATGGCAGAGGTTTTGGCTCTAATGGAATGGGCTATGGCAGAGG